>DASZWQ010000176.1 GCA_035546535.1 Pirellulales bacterium
CAATTGCCATTGTTCGTCCGTCAGGTCGCTGGGATAATTCGCGCACATCGTTACGGCTCCGTCTTCCTTGACTTGAGAACCAAGACGGCGGAGTCGTAACGTTTTTCATCGATTCATGCAATTTGAAAACACGGTCTTAGAGAATTCGCTGGCGGACAAAGCGCGACGCTGTCGTCGAATATCAGTCTCAGCGTTAAGCGAGTGAAGGTGGACCAAAGGACTCGATGGAACATAGCCGTCCCTAACCATCCACTGACAGAACTCCTTCATTGCATTCAAGTAGTGGTTGCTGGTCTTGACGCCAATACGCTTCGTGCGACGCTCCTCGGCCAGCCAACCGAGCAGCTGAGAGCTTGAAATGTCTGCCCAGCACTTCAGGCGACACCCAGCGAGAACCCGTTCGACTCGGCGACACGTGTGGTCAACATGTTTGGACGAATTACCCTTACTTTCGAGATAGCGTTGAAATGAAGTGAGGTGCTCGATCAATGGTTTCGATTTACCGTCCTCATGCGGATCACCGAGCCCGGACTGAAGGCGCTCGGCCTTACGTTCGAGTTCAGCGGCCAGCTGTGCTGTCGCCTCCTTGTCGGCGTATCCGGCGACTCGTTGCCAGCATCCCCTCGCATTCCGATATTGGACATACCACTTGCGCGACTCTTGAGTGAATCGCGTACCACAGTCGGCGACCGGTAAGACAATGGTCCGTCCGGATCGCTTAAGGCGGACGAAGCTACGGCCGTTCTTCAAGACAATTTCCGCGTCACTTGGAATCGGCTTCGTTGTCTTGACCTTGAATATGTGAGCCATACAGACGCTCCCCGACGAAAACCATGAGCCTTGGCCATCACGCTGCCAAGTTTAGGCAGCCAGCGCGAAATCGTCTTTCGCAATCTTGTGCAAACTTCTGTGTGCGTAAGTGGTTAGCAAGAAACGCGATGCAACGCCGAGCCGCGGGTTCGATTCCCGCCGCCTTCAGATAAGGGCGCGCGGCCGCTCGGGACAACCAACACGTCGATTCGATCGCCCACTTTGCCCTATTGCCGTTTATCAAAGCGGAGTACTTCGCAGCTCGGCTTCTGATCCGCATTGATCTCGCATTAAACCGCGACACGACGCTCGCTATTGCCGCTCCACGCATCGATCGCCTTGGCTGAGAGTGAAGCCCTTGCGACGGCACATTTCTAGTCACTCCCCTTCATCGTGCAACGACTGATATTGGATTTGGTGATACCTGAGTTCGGCCACAATGTTCGACGAGTCGGTTCAGCTTGCGCCCTGCCCGCTCGCCAGTCCAAAAGTCCACTTCCGAGCGCTTCATGCGTAACGCTGCACAACACATCTCTCTGCGTCGCTGAACTGCTTTTGCACTGCCGGTAATCACTTACTTCTCGCCAACCCAGAGGGCGTCATACGAACCTCGCTCATTGGCGATATCTATCATCACAGAGCGAGGCGGTAGCACCTTCTCCGAATAGCTATACGGGCTCTCTCCGAAATTCGCTACGATTACTGATCGATTACCGAATGACGTACGCTGTACCAGACGGTCTTCGGTAAGTATGTCAAACGCCGTCATGCGTTTTCCGGCTAACAATCTGTGTACTCTAGTAAAGACTTGGTAATGCCGACATATTCTGTCCCGGCGCGCTGCATACTCATCTAAGTTCAGGTGGTACAGCGGAGGAACACAATAGAGCATGTCAATTAGCTCCACTGTCGCGGCCTGATCCAGAAACTTCAAAGACCCAGTAGTCCAGTGATGCGTCGATATTAATGAGTCGTGAAATACCGTCTGATATAATGGCAGTCTAAAGCGCGGTTCAAAGTAAATGGCCTGGTACTCGGGCTTCAAGGGAACGGAAGACATAAATAGACGCGGACCGTCTGATGGCCAATTGCCTCCCAGCCAGTACTGGGACTTTGGATCGGTCAAATCGGGATCACCAAATCCGATAACCGGCGTTGCGATTCCATGCGCAAAGTCGATCGCAGGAACTGCAAAAGCTGCGCCTCCTTCGGATCCGACGGGTATTCCCCACGTATTACTAATCCACTTCAATCGTCGTAGTCGCCAATTGGCATCGCCCCTTTGCGACGCCGTGTGTTGCGACGAAAAATCATCCAACAATTCGCCAGCCGCGTCGCAATCAACAAACCACGCTGAGTACTCGCCTCTTCGCATCATCCGTGATACTCTGCTTTTCACGTAGGGAAATGCTGCTATAGGACTTAGTGCAAAGCCAGTTCCTTGAAAACCCGGAACGGGTTTGCAATCCCGACTTAGTACCGGACCTTGCCGAAAAAGCCGCCAATCAAAACTAGCAGTCTCCCACGTTACGTCGACTTCATCGCTATGGCGGCGTGTCGTATTCGGAGCATGGATCGTGTGATACGAATCGTACGGCCCCACAAGAAGTCCGTCGCGATCTGCTTTTGCTAACACGTCTTGATGGTATGTTCCACTTGACAAGTCACCAAAACATAAACACATCTTGTCAAAACCATCCGTGTGCAGACGATCGAGCATTTCAATCGATACGCCGTCTCCCCACTTATCTACCTCCGAAAACATCCCCGGCAAAGCGATGGCCAATAAATGCGCGTTTGCCTTTGCCACTTCCGTTGGACTTGTGCATCCCTTGCGAAGTATCGCTGCGCAAGAACGGGAGCCCTGAATCGTCCGCCAATACCTTGAGTCATAGAAGCCAGAGCATTCCAATACCACTCCAATCGCTTGCGCTGCCTCCCGCTTGTCATAGATCGAAGGCGCGTCGCTCTTGGCTATATTACGAATTGCACGTCGCCCGTCACTTTCAAGCAACAACCATAATCTATAGGCAGGAGTTGGCTCCTTCGTCACTTCAGCAGACAAAAGCACGTTCGCCAGCTTCCGCCAATCCGTGACATTATGCCGACTGATTACGCCATCCCCCCATAAATATGCATGGGCGGCTCCAATCAGTCGCGTCGCTCGTGGCACGATAGCGCACTTTTCATCAAACGTGACGAACTCGCCACGTCGAACAAGCAGATCTCTAAATAGAAGGGCTGGTGCGACCGGCGAGTCGTCGCAGAATTTCACAATTACTTGGTAATCGTCGTTATTTCCGCGTCGAGGAAAACTATGCGTAAGCCCTACCGTAAGATGGCCGCTTTCGCTTCCAAATACTAGTCGATTATTGAACTGCGTTGGGATTACATACGTGCATGTATTGCCTGGACGTCGTACGGCCCAAAACGGCATTGTCAGATCACCCGCTGTGTCCATCGGATATCCCGACAGAAATGACTGCCACCGTTCATCGGTGCACGGGATATTCAGGCCTTCGTAGTACGGGAGTATAAGAGAGTCCGCTGCACCGCGACAAATAATACGGGGCCATTCTATCGAAAGCGGTACGGCGCTCTTAATTGTTGTTACGATACTGTCTCCGCTCACGCACACGAACACTTCGGCATGCGCGCCCACTAGCTCAAGCGATAATGTGGACCTTGTCTGATTCCGCCGCACAATTACTTCCTGAGAAGAAAGCGGCTCTGCGACCACCACGCGCTCCCCGCTGGGGAGGACCGCGATCATTTCGAGTGTTTCTGTGTTAACAGCAGCACTGACGTTTCCGTCGCACAGATGCACATACCCAGATGCAGCGCAATCCGGTCGCCCTGGACCTGCCCAGATCCACACGGTTGCGACCGCAAGCACCGCACACCGCCGTCGAGTATTCCCGCTACCCGGTATCATAAGAAGCCTTTTTTTTGAAGATCAAATACTGCGCCTGCCCTGGTCCCACCCTTCTGTTGAACTGATGAACAAGATAAAACGCGCCGGAAGAAAACCACGCCTCCACCGTGCCTCGCGGCAGCACTACTGGAAAACGCTCGGGGGTCTGGAGCCATTTATTTATTTCTTCTGAGTCAAAGGTGTCTTCAGGAAACATATCGAACACCACATAGCCGCCCGGACGACACACTCGCATCATTTCCCTAAAATAAGAGAACGATACGAGCAACGGTACGTACACGAACACACCGTGTGCATGAACTAGGTGACAGCTCCCACTTTCAGTCTGTGAAAGGCTGATACCGTCTGCTGCACGAGCAATGACACTCTTGAATGTGCTGTAGAGCCATCGCTCCCATGCGGGTGCCGTCTCATAAATCTCGTATGTACACGATTCTAGTCGATCTAACGTATGTTTTAAGAAGCGACCGCTCCCGGGACCGATCTCTAAAACGCTAATACCCTTAGTTAGCTCGCAATGCGACAACATTTCTTCGACCACAGTCGTCGCCTGGCCCACACATCCCCATAAAGTCTCAAGGTAGTCGCCGACCTCTTGCTTCGCCGCGTTCGCGGCCGTAATTGTTTCGTCAAAATCCAGAAAAGGCTGTCCATATTGGCTGGATCGAGAGGTATGCATAGTGCATGCTCGCCATGGCTTGTGCGACGTCGCCCGCCAATAGCACGTTACATCGGAAGCCGAAGATATCTAAAGGCGTCAAGAAAATCACTACGACAACTTAACACAGCAAAGTTAGTTATTTTACGGTCCAGCGGCCACGGATTCTGGCGCACGGATTTAGCGATGGGCCTCCGATTTAGTTGAACTCCAATGAACGCGAGTACTCTTGTCATCTGCCCAGTCGGATCTTGTATCAATGCCTCGTATTCTACGTATAGCACCTCGCACTTCTCACGAAGCGCGCCTAAACAGTCGCTCCACAGGCGCCGCTCGTTGTTACAGAACTCCATGAACTCGTTCCAATCTACTTCCACCGCATCTGCATTCGGCGCTTCCCTCGAATACCACCGTTCAGTCCGCATTGCTATTTTACGGGACACGAAGGCCTCCAGCATATCAGTCCTATAAAGTGCTATCACTTTCGGCACGCCTAGGTCGCGCGCAACGTCTGACGCGCTAATAGCATTTATGGCAAACTGATCGATCAAGACCTTCGCACCGACGAATTGTCGTGGTAGTCGGCCACACAGGGGAAGCTTTACGAAAAACGACAAGATGTGTAACCGCTTCCGCACGCGGCATTTGTGTGTGACGTTGCCGTACACTTCGAAGTTCGCATTTATAATTTCGCGATGGCATGTGACGCGCCAATGCTGCTTCAAGTAGTCGACCATAAGATTCGATCCTGACCTGGCCGAACTAAGGACGAGGAAATTCCTGCGGCGAACGGTACCAAGTACGATTCCCAATAGTGCCGCGGTGAGTTGCACGGGAAGACAGCACCGTATGGTGCCGAGCATGCGGTCTTTGCTAAAGCCTCTTCCCATGATATGGCTCTTCCGACGTCTATACTCTACAGGCTATCGAGTCTCTTAAAGGAACCTTACAGGTGAAACAAGAAGCCTTTTGCAGACCCTTCCGGCTTATGAAGTGGTAGAAGCACCTGTGAGTGCTCAGCACAGAACGTCCGTAGTCCACCCGCGCGCGCATTTCCATATTGCTGAAATACTACTACAGTGTGATCGGGGACAAAATACGGCACAAAGCGTTCCCACAACACTTGCGTAAGGTGGAAGTCTTGGCTCATGTCAAATACAATGATCCCAATGGACTGACCGCTCCACTCGAGTCCATTAGTCATCGTCAGAGTAACATCGCATTCATGGATTTCCACGTAGTCCAACCAGTCGCCACACATACGCTCGAAAACGCTACGAAACGAGTCGCCCGTCGTTACCTGTAGCTCTGAGCGGACATCGGCTCGCAAGAGCCGTGTCATATAGTCTTCCCACGTGAAACGATCATACACATGGAGCAGTTTCGATTCGCGCCGCAGATTGCGCTGCAAGCCCCGCACAAGGCAACGCGATCCGCTCCCAAGCCAGCATCCTAATTCGACACACTCACCAGTGGTGCCATGGGTGCTCGCCAGCCATTCAAGGTATGCCATCGTATCTGGATGGAGCATATTTGGAATGCTCGCATATTCAGTATGATGCGAAAGCACTGCCCAAGGACGCTCCTGACTCGCGCAGCTCTCTGAGGAGTACTTCAAATTCTCCGCAGCGACAGTAAGGTATTCGCCAGCTTCGCGATCAGCGAGCCCCAACTCCTTGTATTGCGATATCAGGTCCGCTACCTCTTCTCGTACGGGCACAAGCACTTCACCGGATTCTCGCAAATAGTAATTTTGCAAGCGACCACACAGTATGATGAGCCGCAAATAGAATTCCGCTTCACCGTAGGCTTCTAAAATAAACTCCCTGTCCAGCACTCGGCGAGCAAGGGATCGTACCGCATCAACCGCCTCCGTCGTGTCCATGTTCTGGAACCTTATCGCATTGGGCCTCATGTGACATTAATAGATCGCAAGTGTGCCGACGCGGGAGGCAATAGGCACAATTGCGTACAGTTGTCGCCTTCCCCTGCAAGTGGTAGCGAGGCCCAGTTGGAAATTTTTTCTGAAAGCGGCCGGGGGTTTTGGCGGACCGACTCGGTGGCAACGTCGCATGGCGCAACGTCAAGAAAGCAAAATAGCTTGTGGAGCACGCTTTGCGGGGCCATCACCAAGTCTTCATACGAGACAAGCCGGGACTCACATTCGCGAGCGGCTAAAAGGTTTAGACAGCGCCTCCACCGATCCCGTTCACGTTCGCGATACCGCAGAAAGTGGCTCCAGTCCACTGCTACCGCGTCCTGATTTTGGAGTCGTGTCGAGTACCAGAGATTATTGCGCTGAGCCACCTTAAGCGATACATATGCCTCGAGAGCGTTACGTCGATACAAGACGATCGTCCGAGCTGCCGAGCTGAAGTCCAAGAACGCTCCTAAATCAATAGGAAGTTCATCAAAGTGGTGAGTATGAACCTTCGAGCCCACAAGGCGCCCACGACTATCTGAATAGGCAGACCGCACATACTCGCATAGCGCATCTCGACCCATCGTTTCAGGTGCCGCATCCTTTCGGCCATCGCCATTCAGGATTTCCCCCCGACACCAAATATCCGAATGGCAATTTAGGTAATTGACCAGCAAGGATGAGCCACTTCGAGCGGAACTGAGCAACACGAAGGCGGGCATCATTGATATTCAGTGTCCAAATGTGTGTTACCGGCGTTCTGTGCTCTTCGCCAGTCGTCGTGATATCACGTCAAACATGTGTCCGCCCTCAACCCTAAACATCTGATCGAGCGACGGCCCTAACTCATAATCCATGGCATCCCACGCTTCGTCGCGGAACGCGTAAAGACACCACGACCATCGGAACTCGTCAAAAATATCCATCAAATCCGTTAGGTATTGCTGGGCACCGACGGTTTCGCGACAAATCCCAAATTCGCCAATGAATATTTGAGACGAGCTCAAGCCCATCTCTTTGCGCCACACTTCGATAGGACTAAGGTAATTCCTAAGTGTCGCCTTATCCCACACCAGTATGCCGCCTTCCGTTGAGTCCGGCGATTGCCTCACCGGGCCGGGATAACAGTATCGCTGTTTATTATGCGCACGATTAGTTAACGCCACTGGCTGATACATGTGGCACGAATACATAACATTGCTATCGTCTACCAGCTTAAGCTGCGATACCCTTTGCGGATTTGCCCAGTGCGTGCTTTCAAATATTACCTTCAGAGTTGTCGAATGGCGCCGAATTGCGGTTAGGCAATCGGCGTATATTGCATTTAGCATATCTATGCACGGATCCGGCCCCAGCTCTTTAGAGGACCTGGTTGTATCAAGAGGCGTGAATGGCTCGTTAAGAAGATCGAACGCGACGACATTGCGGTGCGAAGCGAAGTAATGTGCCAATGTATCCCATAGCTTAACGATGCGCATCCGGTGCTCTACGGACGCCCACATCCGAAGGTCGTACTCGTCCGCAACGCTGAACAGCCTTCCTGGAACATGAGTGAGAGTCAACACAACCTTGAGGCCGTGTTCCGCAGCCATTTCAATGGACGTTGCCAGCCGACTGACCGTTTCGTCGGATATGCAAATGTTATCCCCAGTTGCGTCGACCAAATACCGCAGATCTGTTGCATCGTTTACTGCCCCAATTCGTATCACTTTAACTCCCGCCTGGCGCACATCTCGAAAGTCCTGCCGCGTCGCTTCGGAAAACATATTCACGCCCGCAAACCTCGCATCAACATCCCACTCCACTGTGGTAGCAGGCACATCCACTTTCTTTGCTGAGGCACGTCGTAGACTGTACGGCCAGCCCGCCCTCATGTGATGCACGTACATGTTTACTCGCTCGGCCTGCACGTGTGGATTAAGGAACAAGGCCACCGACGCGTCCTCGGCGCTTGGGGTGAAGCGCGCCACGTCATCGGCTCTGATCTTCCATACCGGAATGTGCAGGATCGCACCGAACACATAGGACATCCAGTAGTCGTCAATCAGCCAAAAGTCCAAACGGGGAATCGGCACACTCGCGGCTGCTTGCATTACCTTAGTGCTTATAAGGCAGTTGTCCGCATGAAAGAAATGCACCTGCCTGTCGTCAACCCCCTCATCAAAAAAACGAATATGTTCATAATCGGTCCATATACGACCTGGATTCTCTTCATCCATGTCGTGCGGAAGGAACACGTGTCCACGAATACATAGGACAGCCTCGGGCCCATATTCGCGACGCTTGCTCATGAAGCGCGCTACGTAGTGCGTTGAGGGGATCACATCGTCGTCGCAGATTAGAATATCGGGGCTTCTTACGAGACTGGCCGCCGCGAGGCGCACGACACAATAATAATTGAACGACGACTGTATTAATGTAATATCTAGGACGTCACGGAAGCGAGCACATATGTGCTCCAACGCATCTTGTGTGTCCTTGTTGTTGTTCCAGATGATCACCTCGAACGTGCCGTCATACGTTTGTTGGCAAAGAGCCTCTAATATTACAGCGATGTTATCTAGCCGCTTGTAAGAACAGATAAGAAGGGACACGTCGTACGTGCGAAAGCGCTGTTGAGTGCTGGGTACTGGCAACGAACGGTATATTGCCGATTCGACCACTGCGTCTACAAACGTCTCTCTCGATAGTGTGCCGCCCTCGCGGATCTCCGCAAGATGCGCCACCGCGGCCTCAAGGCGTGCAGAATCCGATAACAATGCGGAAGCCTCGTCCAGCGATTCGTAAAATAACGGGTAGTCGTTTCCCAAATACTCTACAACTCCCGGAAGTCTATTTATTAGTAACGGCGTACCCCTCGCTATGCACTCCAAGACGGTAGTATTTGCCGGGGCGTCGTATAGATTTAAGAAGAGAACTGACCTTGCCACTAAAGCATCGTATTCCTCGTCGCTCACTCTCGGAAGTCGGAGAACTGATCCTGTGTCACGAACGTGATCTAAACGTGCATTGCTGGGCAATAATAGGTACTTCCTATAACCGGGTGCCTCGAGATCGAAGAACGCCTGGTAATTTCGCAAATATTCGCCAACGAACAATAAGCGTCGCTCGCTCTGCTGATTGTACGTGCGAAAGTCGAAGCGCGACGTTGTCGGCGTAAACGGGTAAGGTACTCGAGCGACGGGGATCTCTGGACATTCGGCGAGAAGATAATCCTTCAACACGGTAGAAAGGACGAAAAGCCCAAGACAATTCTTGGCGCTTGCGATCCAGGTGTCGAGTCGAAGAAGGCGTTCCAAGTCCGGAAACCACTTGAGGTTGTGGCGGGGCACCTGATGAAGAAACCCCACCCACGGCTCCGCAATTACATGTCCGGCAAACATTTCGTCTTCAACGGAACCAAGGAACTTGATTCCGTCGGCGCAGTGAAGGTTATCGCGGACTGCTTCGATGACGTCCTTCCAGCCGCCAGCATGATGCTCCCAGCCTTCTTGACCGTCGAGGCGTATACAACGCGCGTGGCCGTCTCGCATAAACATCCAGTCCATATAGGGCACGAAGACGACGGGCTAAGTGCTAATGCTTCTCACTGTGTGAGTAATGCGTGCGATATCATCATTTACAAGACCGACGTAAGTGGGCAGGTAAAGCCCTTGACTGCACAATCTTGAAGATACTGTGTAGCTGTGTCGATGGGTGTCTTTGGTCATGAATGGCTGGTCGTGCAGCGGCGTAAAGAACCGTCGCGTCTCGATTCCATTCCTTTGCAAGTATTGCTGCATTTCTTGTCGCGATACAGCACAGTCATCATTTACTAGAACTCCGTAGACCCAGTTTACAGCATCGGCCCATGAGGCTTGAGGCGGACATACGATTCCGGAAATACCGTCGAGACCAGAGCGATATGATTGAGCGATTCGCCGACGATCGGCAATCGCAGCATCAAGGTGGCGGAGTTGTGCCACGCCGATCGCGGCATGCATATTGGACATGCGAAAGTTAAAGCCAACGCTAGCATGGACGAAGCGCGTTTCGTCCGAGTCGCCAAAACACATGTTGCGAAGCGAACGCAAGCGCGAGGCAAGCGCGTCGTCATTGGTGACAACGATGCCGCCTTCTCCACAAGTAATAATTTTGTTCGCGTAAAAGCTAAATACAGAGGCAATTCCAAAGGTCCCGACTTGTCGCCCATCCACCTTTGCTCCGTGCGCTTCTGCGGCGTCCTCGACCAGGAGTAGATTATGCCGTGATGCGATACCAGCAATCGCTCCCATATTCGAGGGATGACCGTAGGTGTGCACAGCAAGAATTCCGACGGTGCGATTGGTGATTCGACTCTCTATCTGGCCGGGGTCCATATTCCAGGTTTCGTCGGCGTCCACGGGAATTGGCGTGGCGCCACAATGAAGGAGAGCGAATATAGGTGCCATCATGACGAAATCCGGGACGATCACTTCGTCCCCAGCTTGTATGCCTAGAGCGGCAAAGAGAAGTTGCAACGCGCACGTGCCATTGCATGTCGCTATTGCATGAGTAACACCGACTTCTGAAGCGAAGCCAGATTCAAATTGCGAAACAAATGCCCCCTGCGAAGAGATCCAGCCCCCATCAAACGCTTCGAGCAACAAGTTGCGCTCGTCGCCCCAGAAATAGGGCCGACTCACTGGGATTCGCATTGAGTTGTTGTATCCTTCCACCGTCACACTCCGTGCAACCACAAAGCGCTTGCGTTTACGTCATCGATACATATTGCAACCATCGGAAAAGGCTTCCCAGCTCCAACGGCTTCCATTCGCACGAAACCAATCGAGTGTTAATCGCAAGCCCTCCTCGATCGTAACGGTGGGTGCCCAGCCAGTTAAGTGTTTGAGTTTTGTATTGTCACACCTAAAATAGTCGATGTCACAAAGGCGTAAGCGTGCAGGATCGACCTCGATTTGCACATTGTCCAATTCCATTAGGCGCGCGAGCATCTTCACCAACTCCTCAACGCTATGTGCGTTATCTGATCCTACATTCACCGCAGTGCCCGACGGCACATCGGCCTCCAAAAGCGCAATGAGAGCTTTAGCGGTATCGTGGACATATGTAAAATCGCGCTGGGCCTTCGTGTTTCCTAGCTTCAAAACGGTGCCCTTATTAAGCTGAGAAATGATCTCCGGGATAACATAGGGCTCGGATTCTCTAGGGCCGTAGCAATTAAAGATTCTTGCGATTACAACAGACACAGAGTGCTCTATCGCGAACGTGTAGGACAGGCGGTCTGCCGCTAGCTTCGAGACAGCGTACGTGTTGACCGGCGCAAGAGGATGAGACTCGCTAGCACGCGGGGAGATGAGCGGGCCGTACACCTCAGTACTTGAGACGTATAAGACTCGTCGTATCGCGTGGTTGCGTGCTGCCTGTAAGACGTTGTAGTGGCCCGCTAAATTAATATCAAAGAAACGTTTTGGCATACTGTAAGCAGTCGGTACAAATGTGTCGCCAACACAGTTAATTACGGTCGATACATTGTGTTCCGAAATGGTGCGAGATAACTTCCATTCGTCCAGTAAATCACCGCAAATCGCGACCAAAGAATCGGGAAGACCAGCTACGTTCGACGGAACTCCATGCAAATAGTTGTCGTAGGAGACAACTTGGCAACCTCGCGATAGGAGTTCTCGAACAACCGCCGATCCGACAAAGCCGGCACCGCCAGCCACCATCACAGTTCCGTTTCGCAGATCAATCATCGGGAGCTCTCCTGTGCAACGCGCCGTCTCGTTGACTATACCTCGACTTAAGTAATATCGATGCGATGACTATAGAAGAATCGCCGTATCCTGTCTGGTAAAAGCCAAATGGCGATTCTCGTCGTCGTTGACGACGTCGCCGTAAGGCATGAGTCTCGCATTCGCCTATCGCATGTTAAGTGTCGTGAGGTCGTTAAAAGCTAAATCGCCGGCAGCTGCACCAGTCGCCTGAAGACGGCAGCGCTTCGCGGTCGTCAAGAAGCAGCTAGTGTAAGCGAAAATCAGACGACGCGGTGAGCGTTGCAGAAAAGAGACGATCGCTTTTCGAGATTCGACGCTTTCGCGAAGATCAAGGAGTGTCACCCGCTAACCATGCGAAGAAGAACTGAACCGACTAGCCCTAACTTTGTGCTAATATACGAAAAATCGTATCCCCGATAGCCAATGGAGACCTACAACAATAACGGCGCACCGACAGGTCGGCTCAGGTCCTTGTTATAGTTTTCGGATCTAAAATATGGACGGCGACCTAGAAGGATGCGACCTTGGCGTCGCAAGCTACCAAAAGGCTGAAGAATGTCAAGCATTTTGTCGAGATGCCGCACCCGGTGCGATCAATGCCCCAAAGTCGCGGCATAAAGCGTTCTGAAGTCTTGCAGGCAAAGACGAAGCGCCAGCGCTTTAGCCTACTAACATGGGCACCGACGCGCCGAAAGGTAAGTTGATCCCGACGTCGCATTAGATGTCACATTGTTAAGGAAGATGCCCCATTATCCTAGCTTTAATTGCGTCGGGGAAACTTGGCCAGGCTACCACGACTCGTGCCAAGTCGCCGTTCTCTATTAGGCTTGTGCAAACCCATGTGCAAACGCCGTCAACATCAGTTCCCAATCCGTTGGCCGCCAAGCACTTGTCGATCACGTCTCCCGGAATCATAATCCGCGTGTCCGGGGTTCGAGTCCCTGCGCCGCTATTTGCCGAAAGGCATTTAGCTCTATCGGTTTGCGTCGCCGGCCTTCGCCGGCCTTCGAATCTGCCCGTTCCCCTCGTTGTCATCGGCGGTTGGTGATCTCGAAGCGCCTCGAGCCGCCGGCCAAAAGCATCGGCCGCGGTCCGCGTCTTCTCGCCGACTTCTTAGGGCACGCTCGTGTTTAAAGACTTTCGATTGCAAATTGGATGACCGGCGATTACCTTGCACGGCATTCATCTGCCCTTGCACTCTGGTAAAGCCAGCCCAGCGAATCACGCCGCCGTCTCTCGACCGATTCGCCATCGTCCATATTTTGCAAGGGCTTGCCGTCTTTCTCGCCCATGGGCCGCCATCCGTGCGCTTGTTCGGTGGGTTGTTCGCGAGTGAACACGGCCCCTCTCGTTTTCACATATCTCCAGGGGGTAAGAACTATGATCCAGAAGACGCTGCTGTGCCAGATGCTCGTGCTGAATGCTGCTTGGATAGGGATGAGCTCTTCGACCTTGGCCGACGTTCAAAAAATCATCTTCACGATCGATCCATCGCAAAGTTCTCTTTCGGCAATTGCCGTCGACAATGCTTTTGGTACCACCGTCGCGCAGCCTGGCGGCAGCCTCAGCAGCCCGCTCAGTGGGCACTTCCTGGTCGAGTTCGATCCGACGAATCCGACGTCGATTCAATTCGATGGGGGCAATGGCTTCATGAACCTGGCCACTACCGGCTCGTACCTGCCCGGGCCCGATCCGGCCAATAATTCATCGTCGTTAACCACGCCGGCTCCGGCCGACCTGGGCGGACGCAGCACCGACGATCAGGTGCAATATGCCTATCGTGGACTTTCTTGGGATTGGCAAAGCCCCACGCTGCCGATCAACTCTGGCGATAATTCCTTCGACGTGAACCAGCTTGGCTATCAAGTGCTCGGCGGAGTCGCGGACATCATTTATCCGGGCCTGGGCGGAGGAACCGTTCAGTTCACCGGTGATTCGGGAAATGTTTCCGCCGTCGGCACCGCGAGCTTTTCGCAAGCTTCGCCTGGCAACTGGACATTCTCCTTCTCGTTCCATGTGCCTGAGGATTATTCATTCGGCAGCGCGGGGAGCGGAGTGATCGACTACGCCGGGCACCTGGTGGCGACTGCGCAGTTCGGCGCGGGCAACACGGCCCCGGTATCGGCTGGAAGCAACACGCCGCCGGCCTCGTTGATTGGCGGCGCTGCTCAGACCGGTGGCCTCGATGCATCGTTCGCCAACGTGACGACGTCCGGCAACGTCTATGCCCAGCAGATTCCGACCACCGGCCTGAGCGTGCAGGCGTACAATTCGTTGGCCACGGAAACCAACTTTCATCTCATCGGTGGCGCCACGCCGCAAATCTGGGAAGTGAGCTTTAGCGGCGCGTTCAGCGGGCCGGCAACGCTGACCTTTAATTACGACCCCACGCAGCTCGGTGGGGCGGATCCGTCCAGCCTGTTCATTGAGCACTTCAACAGCAACACGCAGCAGTGGGAAAACCTTGGCGGCATTGTCGACGCCACGAACCACACGATCACGATCCAGACCAGCAGCTTCTCGGGATTCGCGCTTGCCACGGTGCCGGAGCCGTCAACCCTGGCGCTCTTGGCCATGGGAGCGGTGTTCCTGGCCGGCCTGGTTCGTCGCAGGCGCCGAAAGTAGTTCGCGACAAGTTTGATACGGCCGTCGAGCAATTTGCGACCGCCGACGCCGATCAGATCAAGCGCGATCCTGCGCAGTTGCGAAAAGCAAAAAAGAACGGCCGGATCAAAGTCGTCGAGGAAGACGCTTCGATCCGGCCGTTCTGGCACTGCCGTGTGGCGCACCCACCGTTCATTTCACGGTACGGCCGTTCGGACGCGCGTCGGCGGGCTCGCGACCGATGGTTTTTGCATATGAAGAATGTTCTTAGGCGTTGCAAAGCGCGTTCCGTCTGAGCGAACCCAGGGACGCCTTTCAGTCGCTGCATGCAGGTAGCCGATTCACCGCCAGGAGAACTGCAAAGTTGAGATTCTCCGCGCGAATCTTCTGTAGCCGGCCTCTGCGAGGCAGGGAGTTCACGTGCCGCTTCCGGGGTCACAGACCCCCGGCTACAGACTTTGCAGTTCTCCTGGATTCACCGCCGAATTGGTTGAAAGGCAGTCATGCCGGGCATTAAGATGGATGCCGGAACAGCGTAGACCGGCAATTCTTTTCGCGGAGCTGTGCTGATGGCGGGTCGCCCTCTGGCGTGGCTTTTTCTCGCGCTGTATTGCGCGGCGAGCGTCGCTCCCCCGGCGCGGGCCGACGTCACGGCGGAACAGGTGCGCGAGGCAATCGATCGCGGCGTCACCTATTTGCGCCGCCAGCAGTTTCCTGATGGCTCGTGGCAGGAAATCGCGCCGATCATGGCGGGCGGTGTCACCTCGCTGTGTACGCTGGCGCTGTTGAACGCGGGGGTGCCCAAAGACGACCCGCAGATTCAGGCGGCGCTGAATATCTTGCGACAGATTCCCGCGGTTTCGAACTATCCGACGGCACTGCAAACGATGGTGTTTGCCATCGCCGAACCAGAGAAAGATATCCAGTTGCTGCGCCGCAATGTGCGCTGGATCGAAGAGCAGCAAAAGCGCGACGCGGCGCATCGCGGTATGTGGAGCTACCCACTCGGCAATGGCGACAATTCCAACTCGCAATTCGCCATCCTGGCGCTGTACGAAGCGCAACGCGCGGGGGTCTCGATCAGCCCGCACATTTTGCGCACGGCGCTCAGCTATTGGACGCAGTCGCAAAACTCCGATGGCTCCTGGGGCTATCAGCCCGGCCAGCAGGGAACGGGCAGCATGACGTGCGCCGGCATCGGTGCCGTGGCGCTGGCTCTCGATGTGCTCGAAGAGGGGGACGCCACGGTCGAAGGCGCTAACGTGCGCTGCTGCCGGCCGCATCGTCAGCAAGGTTCCATCGATCAGGCGCTCGATTGGCTCGCGAAGCATTTTTCGGTTCGCAGCAATCCCAACAACAACATGTGGCCTCTTTATTACCTTTACGGTTTGGAGCGCGCTGGCCGTTTGACGAATCAACGCTTCGTCGGCCTGCACGACTGGTACCGCGAAGGTTCCGAGGTGCTGGTCGAGCAGCAGAACCAGGTCACCGGCGCGTGGATCGAAAAGGGACTGGGGCAGATCAATCCGAATATCGGCACTAGTTTTGCCCTGTTATTTCTCGCCAAGGGGCGCCGGCCGGTTGTTGCCGCCAAGCTCAAACATCAGCCGAACGAAGATTGGAATCATCACCGCAAAGACCTGGCCCACGTGGTGGAGTACGCCGAAAAGCGCTGGAAACGCGACCTGACCTGGCAAATCATCGACGTCGACGCCGCCACGACCGAAGACCTGCTCGAAGCGCCGGTGCTGTACCTGTGCGGCGAGGACGCTCCGCAGATGAGCGATGAAGAAGTGCGGATGCTGCGCGACTACATCAACCGTGGCGGTTTCATCCTGGGGGACGCTGTCTGTGGCGGCAAGGAATTCGATCGCGGCTTTCGGGCCCTCGTCGAGCGTGTGTTCCCTGAGCCCGAGTACAAGTTGCGCTTACTGCCCCCCGAGCATCCCATCTGGAGCGCCGAAGAGCCGGTCGACGCCCGCTACCAGAGGCCGCTGTGGGGCATCGATCTGGGGTGCCGGACGTGCGTCGTTTACTGTCCCGAAAACCTGTCCTGCTACTGGGAACTGGCGCGCGAGCATCGCGAACGAAAATACGGCGGCGACATGGAGGCCCGCATCGACGCGGCTAAGAAGATCGGTGTGAACGTGCTGGCCTATGCCACGAACCGCGACCCGAAATACAAGCTCGACCTGCCGCAACTGGCGGGCGCCGGTCCGCGCGAAGCATTCGATCGCGCCAAGCTGTACGTCGCCACGGTACGACATTCCGGCGGCGCGAATGTCGCGCCTTTGGCGCTTCCGAACCTGCTGCGCTATCTGTCGGGCGAACTCGGTTTGCGCGCCAATACCGACGATCGCGAGCTGGGCCTGGCCGACGACCGGCTGTTCGAATTCCCGGTCGTGTTCATGCACGGCCGCGAGAAGTTTTCGCTCAGCGAGCAGGAACGCGAGAAGTTGAAGACATTCTTGCAGCGGGGCGGCGTGTTGTTCGCCGACGCGATCTGCACGAGCGAGGCCTTCGCTGGGGCATTCCGGCAGGAAATCGCCACGATGTTTCCCGATCACCCGTTGAAAACAATCTCGGCCGACGATCCGCTGTTCACCACCAAGTACGGTGGATTCGATTTGAAGACCGTGACGCGCCGCGAGGCGGCGCCGCCGGACGCCGATGGTCGCCCGAAAACGGCCGTCCGCGAAGTCGCGCCGGAGCTCGAGGTGCTGCAACTCGACGATCGCTACGCCGTGATCTTTTCGCGCTACGATTTGAGCTGCGCCCTGGAAAAGCACGAAACGGCCGGCTGCTTCGGCTACTCGAGCGATTCGGCCGCGCGCATCGGGCTGAACGCGCTTCTGTACGCGATCGAGCAGTAGGACCGCGGCGACCATCGGCATTTCTATTGCCGGGCTCGGTGGGTCCGCAATCGGTGCCTTTGAAATCCCGGGCTCGCAAAGCCCCGCCACAGAGGACGGGCCATCGTAATTGCGACCCACGCAGCGGGCGGCTAGCATAGCGTCATGTGCGCGGCCGGTGCTCCGCGGGCATGGCAAAGTTGCGTGGCAAGCTGATTGCCACGCCGAAAAGTGTTCCCTCCTTGCATCCTCCTCCCTCAGAGACCCTGTCATGACCCGATCTCCGCTCAGTCGTCGTGAATTCTTGCACCAGGCGGCGTTGGCCGGCACCGGCGTCGCCACGGTCGGCTTGCTGCCGCGCATAGCGCCTGCCGCGGCGCCGCGTTCGCCTAACGACAAGTTGAATATCGGCGTGATCGGCGTCGCCGCCCAAGGCGCTTACAACCTGGGAAACGTGGCGACCGAGAACATCGTGGCCCTGTGCGATATCGACCAGCACCGCCTGGCCGAGGCGGCCGACAAGCACCCGAACGCCAAGAAGTACGCCGACTATCGGCAGATGCTCGATCAAAAAGATCTCGACGCTGTCGTGGTTGCCACGCCCGACCATTCGCACGCCATTCCCGCGGTGTGGGCGCTGAAACGTGGGCTGGATGTGTATTGCGAGAAGCCGCTGGCTCATTCGGTCTATGAAGTGCGACAGGTCCGCAACTGGGCCGCCAAGCAAAAAGCGGTCACGCAAATGGGCACGCAGATTCATAACACCGGCGACAACTATCGCCGCGTCGTCGAGCTGGTGCAGGCGGGTGCGCTGGGAAAGGTCGGACGCGTACACGTCTGGAAAGAGAAGGATTCGCGCCTCGGGCACGGCAAACGGGTCAAGCAAGGTACGCCCCCGGACTACGTCGACTACGATTTGTGGGTTGGGGCCGCGCCGATGCGCCCCTTCGACGAATCGCACTTCCACTTCAATTGGCGCTACTGGTGGGATTTCGGCGGCGGCATCCTGGCCGACTTCGGCTGTCACTTCATGGACCTGCCGTTCTGGGCCCTCAACTTGCGCTATCCCAAGAGCGTGCAAGCCAAGGGCGAGATCACGTACCACGCCGACAACGACGTGCCGGACAACATGCAGGTCGATTACGAATTCCCGGCGCGCGGCGATATGCCGCCGGTACACCTCACCTGGTATCACGGCACGTGGAAGCCCGAGGGGGCCGAGGCCTATGGCAAGGGGAGCGCGGTCTTGTTCGAAGGGGAACGCGGCCGACTGCTGGCCGATTACGGCACGCGGAAGCTGTTCCTTGAACCGGGTCTCACCGCCGAGACGCCGCCGGAAACGATTCCGCCCTCGATCGGGCATCATCAGGAATGGATCCGCGCCTGCAAAACGCGCGACAACACGACTTGCAACTTCGACTATTCGGGCGCGCTGGCCGAAGCAGTGCTCTTGGGCAACGTCTCGTACCGCGCCGGCGGCAAGAAACTCGACTGGGATGGCGAACTGCTGAAGGCCACCAACTGCCCCGAGGCCGACAACTACCTGCAGCGCGAATACCGTCCCGGTTGGACGCTGTGAAGAAGTTGGCAGAGGGCAGCGGGCAGCCGGCAGAAAGGCAGTAGCCGGTAGTCAGTATCCGGTAGTCAGTAGTCAGTAGTCAGTAGTCAGTAGTCAGTAGTCAGTAGTCAGTAGTCAGTAGTCAGTAGTCAGTAGTCAGTGAGGGAGGCGCGTCCTCGGCTCCCTATTTTGCCGCCGGGCTTGCGCGGCGGTTTTGCTACGCGCCGCGCCTCTTACTCGCTCGCCGGAATCGATTCGCCGCGGACGATATCCTCGAACGATTGCCGGCTGCGCACGAGGTGCGCCCGCCCCGAGCGAATCAGCACCTCGGCGGCCAGCGGCTTCGAGTTGTAATTCGAGGCCATCACCGAACCGTATGCTCCGGCGTTCTCGATCACGACCAGGTCGCCTACCTCGGCAGCCGGCAAGCTGCGGGTGGCGACGAAGCCCCCTTCGTTCTGTGTGAAGATATCGCCTGACTCGCACAACGGTCCGCCCACCACCACGTCTGTCAGTGGACGTTCTGCTCGATTACCGCCGCGCGGCACGATCGACATCGGATGATACGACCCATACAGAATCGGTCGCGCCAGATTGTTGAATCCGGCGTCGAGCAGGTAGAACGTGTTGCCGCCCATCTGCTTGATCGCGCGAATCTCGCTCACCAGGTAGCCGCTTTCGGCCACCAGGTAGCGGCCCGGCTCGATCTCCAGATGCACCGGATGGCCGAAGGCGCTTTCCAGCCGCTTGCGCGTCTTGTCCCACAGCCCGAAATAAATATCCAGGTCGACGTATGACTCGCCGGACTTGTACGGCACGGGCAACCCGCCGCCGGCGCTGATCGACGTGATCGAGCGCCCGGCCGCCAGGGCCAATTTTTCCATGGCGTCGCAGACCTGCGACAAGTGCGCGAGGTCCGTGCCCGACCCGATGTGCAAGTGCAGCCCCGTTACGCCCAGCCCATGATGATCGGCGCGGCGCAGGCAGTCATCGAGTTGTTCGTGCCAGATGCCGTGCTTCGACTGATCGCCGCCGGTGTTCGTCTTGCGGCTATGTCCGTGGCCGAAGCCCGGGTTCACACGCAGCGTGATCGAACGCCCCGGCGCGACCGCGCCCAGTTGATCGATCATGTCGGGCGAGCCGCAATTGACGTGCAGCCCGAGCGCCACAACCAGGTCGAGCGATTCGCGATCGAAGATATCGGCCGTGTAGACGATCGGCGGTGGGTCGCCCGCGGCCGAATAACCGGCGGCCAGGGCGCGGTTGACCTCGCCCGCGCTCACGGCGTCGACCAGCACGCCGGCGCGGCGCACCAGGTCGAGAATCGCCAGGTTCGAGTTCGCCTTTTGCGCGTAGCGAATCGTGTCGAAGCTGCGCAGATCTTCGATCCGCTCTTGAATCTTGGCGGCGTCGTAAGCGTAAAACGGCGTGCCGAACTGCCGGGCGAGCTCGTCGACGCTCAGGCCCGCGATTTCGTGGCGCAAAACTGGAAAGGCATCGGCCGGAGCGGTCAGGGATCGGGTCGAGGATGTCATCGAAAAACCTGGAGGATAGGGGGCGAGAAATTCCAGTATATCAGGCCGTTTCTACACGACGAGGCGGCGGACTCACACGCTCTTCCATGGGCGTGCAACATGTCCACCGGCAAGAGGGGGCGGTTTCGCTACGGGTTCGCCTGGTGGTCGAGTCTCGACTGATAAACCGGTCAGAACGGTTGGCGAAACGTGCTCGGCGGCTGACGAACCCTATCAAGTTCCGGGCGACCAACCGCCGATTTGCACCGAAAGCGGCCCGGGCGATAGACTTATCACGGCAGGCCGCACAGGCGGTCAATCTTCCCCGGCGAAGCGAGCATAGGCATTTCCGATGGTCGAACGCACCAAGTATCAGCAGAACATCATCAAGCGCTTCTACGAGAACCAGGATGCAATCCTGACGCAGCGTCTGGGGGAGCAGATCACGGAGCTTTACCTGGCTGAGGGAAAAGCGCGCGAAAAGCAGTGGACGAAGGTGGTCGGCACGCTCGAAAAACTTAAAGTCCCTAAAGCCCGCATCGACCACGTCCGCAAAGCCGACAATCCTTCGCTAGTCGCCAAGGTGCTGGAAGAGATCCTGGCCAAGAACTGAGCCACTGGCTCGGAAGATTTTGCCACAGAGCACGCCGAGGACACAGAGAATCAGAAAATGAGTAGAGAGCGAGGGAATACCACTTCTTTCTCTTACTCATCATTCTGCACTCTTACATTGGCATTCCTCGGTGCCCTCTGTGAACTCGGTGGCCGGTCGGCTTTCTGACTACCGACTACTTCCTCTGTGCTCACTGCCTGCTGCCCTCCGCCGACTGCCTACTATCTAATGCACCAGCACGCCGGAGTAGAACTTCTCCTCGCCGCGATCGGTGCGCAGGACGAGTGCTCCATCGTCGGCGATTTTCACACAGGTGCCCTGAGCGCGCCGCGTGCCTGATTCGATCGTGATCTGCTTGTCATGCTGCAGGCAGGCGCGGTTCGCTTTGCGCCCGACTTCCGCCGCATTGGCTGCCAATTGTCCTAGATGAGGCCACAGTCGGCCGAGCAGTTCCAGGAGCACGTCGGTGCGCGACAATTCGCGCCCGGCCAGATCGGCCAAGGACGTTGCCCGTTCGCGCAGTTCGGCCGGGGCCGCCGCCGCGCGATTGTTCACGTTCAGGCCGATCCCCAGCACGTGCTTGCCGTTGGGCAGTCCCTCGACCAGGATGCCGGCCAGCTTGCGTCCCGAGGCAAAGACGTCATTCGGCCAGTGCAGTCCCAGAGACCCGCCAGGAATGGTCGGCCGTACCGCATCGACGATCGCCAAGGCCACGGCGAGCGACATGAGTGGATAGTTCTGCCGCTTGATCCCTTGCGCCGCGGGATCGAACACCACGCTGCACGCCAGGCTGCCGGGGCCCGTCCACCAGCGGTTGGCGCCGCGCCCGCGGCCGGCCGTCTGCTCGTCGGCGATCACAAGCGCCGTCTCATCCGCCGGCAAATCGAGTGCAATATCGCGGGCCCGATCGTTCGTCGATGTGAGCTCGACGTAATGCTCGACGTGCGAGAGCGACCCCTCGCGCAGCAAACGTTCGACATCGATGGTGGACGAGGGCATGGGGAATTAGTGGGCAGTCGGCCGAGGGCAGATGGCAGTGAGTAAAGAGTCGGTAGTCAGTGGTCAGCGCGTGGGGGCCGGCATCAATTTCCTATTTAGCCGCCGGGCTTGCCCGGCGGGCTACGAATCAAGAAGCGCGGGGCAAGCGCCGGCGGCTAAGTAAAGGTTGACGCGAACCGCGTTCTCGTCGCTGCCCGCTGCCGACTGCCCTCTGCCCGCTACTCACTGCCCCTGCTTCTCCGGGTGCAAATAGACGAAACTCTTGCCCAGTCGGCCGCCGTAGTTGCCGGCCGAGATCTTTACCAACCCCGGCGTTTCGACCGAGGCAGCGATCGCGGCGTGCGTCGCGCGGGCGATCGTCGGCAGATCGGCGCCGTTGATGATGATCTCCATGATCGAATGGACGCCCGAGGGCACTTTCGACTTCTCGCCCAGCTTGTCGCGCAGCGTCGGACAGAACTCGGCGTAGGTGCTGGCGATCGTGAACGAGTACCGGCTGCCGGCCTTCGACCCGCTGGCCGCGATGCCGCCGGGAAAGGGCATGATCACGCCGGGCGTGGCGGCCACGGCTCGCGTGCCCGCCTCGGCCGCCGCGAGGGCCGCGTCAAGCGTCGCGCCCATGTACCACAGGTTGCCCCCCATCAACCCATCGCGAAACCCAAAGCGCCGATCCAGAGCGAACTCGCCTCCCAGGATCGGAATGACCCACACGGGGCGATCGTTGCGCACGTCGCGGAATTGGTAACCGTCGCCGAAGAAGGCGATCTTGCGCCCCAGCTTGAAGTAATCTTCACTGGTTTGAGCGTTACCGTCGATCAGGTTGAAGCAACTGGTCGTCGGGCAGGTGAGCACATTCTGGCTCAAACGCACCAAGAGCGAGCGCTCGAGCGCCTCGCGCCGGTCCTTGCGGAACCGCGGCACGTGAAACTGCACGATCGCGCCGGGGCGCCCGTCGGGCGTGGGAAAGCTGGTGTCGCCCCCCGGTCCCACGTAGCGGTCCAAACCCGCCTCGCAATCGCACAAAATCGTGCTCGAGGCATTGCCCGTGGCGGCCCGCACGGCCTCGTCCAGCCATTTACGGTCGCGGGCCGTGATCAGCACCTCGGCATAGATGCTGCGAAAGGCTTCGGCGTAGGTGTCTTCGACTTCGGCTCGGTGCGTCACGCCGATCCTCGCCCCCGGCCGGGGTAAATGTCTTTCTCGGTGATGATCTTGTCCATGAAGATGTCATGTTCGCCGACCGGAATCTCGGGGAAGAGCTGGCACTCAAAGGCCAGAGCCACGAGCGGCGCGTCCGGGCGGGCGTGCTCGAGCAGCTTGTCGTAGTAGCCCATCCCGTGCCCCATCCGCGCCCCGCGCCGATCAAAGGCCACGCCCGGGACCATCACCAGGTCCAGTTCCTTGACGTCGATTCGCTTGCCCGGTGCGTCACGCAGCTCGGGCTTGGGCTCGAGAATCTTGTACATGCCGATCGACAGCTCGTCCATGTTCTCCAGCAGGAACAACTCCAGTTCGCCGTCGACGCAGTACGGCACTACGATCCGCTTGCCGTGCCCCAGGGCGCCCGGCAATGAATGCCGGGTGCGGACCTCGGTACGGACGTCGACATAGAACATCACCGTACCGGCGGCGGCATATTCCGGCAGGGCCATGAATCGCTCGACGATTTTTTCGCTCAAGGGCTCCTTGTCGAGCTGCGCCTTGCGATTGGCGTGGGCCTGCTCGCGAATCTCGGTCTTGCGGGCGCGTAACTGCTCGGCCTGATCAACGTTCATGGCGTCTCTCGGGGCGGTCGGGACGAGTGGGAAAAGCGTGCGAACTGCTGTCGATGCACCGCTATCGTAAAAAAGCAGCGACCATTAGGCAATCGGTCCGGGTTGCGCGCGGTCGCTACGGCAGCACATTGCGGATGAAACGCCGGGTGCCATGCTCACGCTTGCGTGAGCATGTGGCCAAGGCGAAGTCAGGCCTCTTCGTGATCCAGCATGGCCACGGCAAGCGTGGCCATGGCACCCAAACCAAAAAATGCCTGACAGGTCACCAGGTCGCCTGGACGCCGTGCCAGCCTTTTGCCAGACTCCGCCCTCTTGGCACATCCTTGGGGCTTGGAAAACCGACTGCGCTATGATGGATTGCCCGCGAACGACGACGCGACGCGATCGTTTGGTAGCCGTGCTCGCCTGCACGATTCTGCTGTTCGCGGGCTGCCAGCACTATTCCACGCGCGAAGCGTCCCCCAGCAAAATCGAGCCGCCGAAAGATTCGAGCGAAGCCACGGCCCGCCGAGTCTTGCTGCGCGGCGCCGGCTCAGGCCTCACACCGCAGGCCCGCAAGGTCGAGCAGAGCCTGGGGTACCAGTAAGACGAAGTGATGAGTGCGGAGTGAGGAGTGATGGACGAAGGAATGAATACCTTTTTCGCTCAGCACTCATTACTTACCGAGTAGCGCTTCCGAAGATCCGGTCGCGCTCGCGCTGGTTGTAGGCCAGCTTTTCCGCCTGGCTCATGCGCTTGAAGTCGGGCGCGCCGTCGGTGGACGCTGAAGGTTGGGCAGCGGCCTTGTCCGGGCAGCCACAAGCCGACGGTTCCGCCGGGGCGGCTTTCTTCTTACCACCGCAACCACAACCGCAATCCTTTTTCTTCTCGCCGGTCGTGGCGGAAACGCCTGCCGGTACGGTCACTGTACTTCCGCCGCCGTAGCTCATCACGCCGGTGCGCAGCTCCAGATCTTCGGCGAGCGAGCGTTGCGGCTTGATCGATAGCTTCTGTAGCACGCTGTGATACGCCCGCACTGCCTCTTCGGGACTGATCAGGCGATCGGTAATCAGCCGCAGGAACTCGACAAAGGCCAACTGGTTCTCGGCCTGGTTGATTTTGCGGCCGAAGAGCGCCACGCGGGCGCCGTATTTCTGTGCCTCGGAGATCAACTTGAACGCGTCGTACGTTGTGCCCGCGCCGCCGCCGAGTATGCCGACCACCAGGTGCGGATCGTACGCAACCAGTTCTTCCATCGCCTTTGGGCCGTGATAGACGACCTTCAAGAACACCGGCCGGCCAGCCTGGGCCACGCCGGCCAGCGTGCGAGCGATCGAATCGTTAATGAAATGCGGCAAGTTCACACTATCGAGTCCGACCGGGGCGTTCGGGTCGAAGACTTCGAGGAAGTGGCGAAAGCCCTTGCTTTCGGCCTCGATGCGGAAGCGGCGATACTCTTCGACCGCCGCGAGGTCTTCGTCCAGGCGATTGTTGAACGTAATGCTGTACAGGCCGAGGTTTGCCCCGCGGCCGCGCTCGCCTGCCGCGCATTCGACGTGCCCGCACTGGATGTGATCGATCGCGGCGGTGCGAAACGGCCGTGACGGCTCTTCGATGTACTTGTTGCCGCGCAGCACGAAGATATCGCTGGTGTCGTTCGCCCGGGCGGCGGGCGTGACGTGGCTATTCTCGAACAATCCTTCTTGAATCGTGAGCAGGTCATTGCTGCTGGCGGACATGAGCATGATATCGACCAGACCTTGCCGGACGATCTGCCGCATCTGCTCGCGGTATTCGGCCAGCGTCCGCAGGCGGACTTCGCCGGCGTGCATCTCGGGCGACTGGCCCGGCGCGCCGATGCCGAACGCCATGTCGGCGTCCTTGGCGTCGGCAATGATGAACTCGCGCGAGCCCGACGGATCGGCGTGAATGGCGGCCAGTTTGCGATCGAGCGATTTTTGCATGGCGGATTTTGAAGACATGTTGAGTGCGTTGTCCGCGGCGGCCCTTCCCCTCACCCTGACCCTCTCCCGGCGGGAGAGGGAATTCTGTTAGTGGGCGGCGCCCACGCGGGATAGCACCGTGTCGATCGTTTCGCGCAACACCTGGCCACTCTTGCGCAGAGCCTGCACTTCCTTGGGCCACAATTCAATTTCCAGGCGATCGACCACGCCGGCCCGGCCGACGACCGTCGGCACCGATAGGGCCACGTCGCGGATGCCGTAGCACCCTTGCTGCACACTCGACACCGGCAGCACGCGCCGGCGATCGAGCGCGATCGATTCGATCACTTCCTGAATGGCGATGCCCACGGCGAAGCCGGCGCCACCTTTTTTCTTGATGACTTCCGCGCCCGAGCCGCGCGTGCGCGTGAACAACTCGTTGGCCAGATGCGGCGTCCAGCCGGGGTATTTATCGAGCGGTAAACCGGCCGCCGTTGCGCACGACCAGATCGGCACCATGCTGTCGCCATGCTCGCCCAGGATCACGGCCGAAACCTGCGTTGGCGCGGCGTGCAAGGCCGTCGCAATCAAACTGCGAAAGCGGATCGTATCGAGCTGCGTGCCCAGCCCCAGCACTTGCGACAGCGGCAGATCGAGCCGGTCCGCAGCCAGATAAGTGAGCACGTCGACGGGGTTCGACACCACCAGCACGATCGCGTCGCGGCGATAACCGACGCGGCGCACCTCGTCCAAGATGCTCAAGAATAAATCGACGTTGCGATTGATCAGATCCAAGCGGCTCTCGTCCGGCTTGCGCCGCAGCCCCGCCGTGATGCAGATCAGGTCGCTGTCGGGAATGTTTTCGTAGCCGCCGGCGTGAATCATCTGATCGGCGACCAGCGGGCTGCCGTGAGCCAGATCGAGCGCCTGGCCGGCCGCCCCCTCGGCATTCGCATCGAGCAAGGCGATGTCGCGCACGATGCGGCCGGTTTGCAAGGCGAAGGCGGTGCAAGAGCCGACAAGACCCGCCGCGCCGATAATGCTGACTTTCATGGATGAATCTCTAGCTGGTCTGTTCTTCAAACCCTCTCCCTTCGGGAGAGGGCAGGGTGAGGGGCAAAACGCTCCGCACCGCAACGAGTTATTGCTGTTTGTCTGATTACGGACATGGTGCCCACAGGGCACCCTACTTGTCGTTCGTTGTCCTTAAACCCTCTCCCCTCGGGAGAGGGCAGGGTGAGGGGTGAAACGTTACCTTGCTTTGACGCGTTTCTATCTCTGATGGCTCCGACCCTCCCTCGATCCCTCCCTGAAAGGGAGGGAGGTTTGCGAGCGCACATTCCTCTACTTCGATAGCGCCGCCAGGACGCGATCCGTGATCGCCTGGATCAGCGCGTCTTGATCGTTCGTGACGGGCGCGCCGTTGGCCGACGGCCTCGGCGTGGCGCCAGGCGTGCGCGGGGCGGCCGGGGGCGCCTCGAACGCGCGTCGCTGGACTCCGGAATCCTTCCAACTGTCGCGGAAGATGTCGTTCGCGCAGATGTCGCAATTCTCCATGCCCGCTTCGAGCCGGGCGTCCTTGAAGCCCCACTTTTGCTTCAGGTCCAACAGCTCGCGCGTCTGTTCAGGCGTGAAGAACGTGACGCGGCCGAGTTGCTTCGACAGCATCAGGATGCGGCAATAGGCGTCGAGGATTTCGGTCCACCAGTACGCCCGCTCGAGCGATTCGCCGAAGCTGACGGTGCCGTGGTTGGCGAGGATGATCACGTTCGATTTTTTGACGAACGGCAGCACCGTGTCGGCGAATTTCTGGCCGCCCGGCGTCTCGTACTTCGTGATCGGCACGTCGCCCAGGAACACTTCGACCTCGGGCAGGACGCATTGTGGGATCGGCTCCCGCGCCACGGCGAAGGCCGTTGCATGGGGCGGATGGCAGTGGACGCAGCTTTTCACGTCCGGGCGCTCTTTCATGATCGCCAGGTGCAACAGCACCTCGCTCGTCCGTTTGCGGCTGCCCGAGAGCTGCTTTCCCTCCATGTCGACGCTGCAAATATCCTCGGGCTTCATGAAGCCTTTGCAGATCATCGTGGGCGTGCACAACACTTCGTTGTCGCTGATGCGGATCGTAATATTGCCGTCATTGGCGGCGGCGAAGCCTTTGTTGTAGAGCCGCTGCCCGATCTCGCAGATATCTTTTTTCAGTTGATGAATGTTCATGGCTTTCCGTCGTTCTCCGTGCTGAAAGTGTTTCTTACCGTGTTGTGTCTGTAGGGTGCTCTGTGAGCACCGTGGCTCGTTCTTCGTTGCTATTTAATGTGGTGCCCGCAGGGCACCCTACGTTGGCTGTCTTTCGTCCAAACCCTCTCCCGTCGGGAGAGGGCAGGGTGAGGGGCAAGGCGTTGCTTGTCTCTACACGCTTCTGTCTCTGACCGCTCTCACCCTCCCTCGATCCCTCCCTGAAAGGGAGGGAGGTTTTC
Organism: Pirellulales bacterium; assembly: GCA_035546535.1. Lineage (NCBI taxonomy): Bacteria > Pseudomonadati > Planctomycetota > Planctomycetia > Pirellulales > Pirellulales bacterium. The sequence goes on from DASZWQ010000176.1 coordinate 28,395, forward strand.
ATGTAGGGTGCTCTGTGAGCACCGTGGCTCGTTCTTCGTGCTATTTAATGTGGTGCCCACAGGGCACCCTACTTGCTATCCGCGCTTCTTCTTGTTTCCGTTGGCAATGTCGACTGAGTCAAGGATGGCCGCGTTGTACGCATCAACCGGTTTGTCGTGTGGCCGAAACGGCTGGGCCGCTTCGCCTCCTTCACTGATCGCGATGAGCGAGCCGTCGCCGGCGCCGAGGTCGTCGTAGACGACGATCGGTTCGCCCGCGCCGGCGCTGCCACTCGACAACTCGACCAGCGTCAGTGGCACGGCCAGGCGAAACGAAGCGCCCGTCAGGCTGGGATGCCTGCGGCTCAACGTCACACTGCCAATCACTTCGCCGATACGCATCGGTCTTTGGTCTTTCTGGCGTTCGTCTTTTCGGGCCCGCCGCGGCGGGCGTTTTATCGCTCAAACGCTGGGAAAATGTACGTCAAGCAACTCGGGGACGCGTCGCGGCCAGCCCGTGCGAAATTCCGTGATGAGCCGGCGAAATGCGGCCGGCGCCACCCTCGGATCGAAAGCCAGCAGGTTTGCCGCCACTTCAAACATCGCCAGCCGCACGGTCGCAACATCGCGACCGCCCACCGCCCGCACGCCTGCGAATCGATTGGCCAGGCACGCCGCTGCCTCGGGACGGCTGGTGAGCAAGACGGTCGGCCGGCCACCGCGCGCCGCGTGATCCGCCAACTCGCCGATAACGCTGGCCAAGCCCGTGGCCGCGATCCGTTCGATGGCAATACCGTCTCGCGCGAGCGTTTCGACAAAATCGGCTGCGGCTTTTACGCGTTCGCCCTCGCCCAGCTCAGCCACGCCCAGCACGATTGCCACATTCGCCGCGGCCTTGGTTCCGGCCGTGTACGAAACCGTGATCTTGCGCTCGCGGAACACGTCACGCGCCGACGGCGTCACCACCGCCCCGCGCGCGAGCACGACGTGGCGAATGCCGGTCAGTCGATGTTCCAGGGTTGCAAGGGTCACGAGGCGTTCCGTGATTTCCAGTGGGGCTGAATCCGATCCGTTGCTCGTTGCTGCCGGAATCGATGGCTGTTCGGGCTTCCTCTGTTCGTTCGCTGTCGTCGCAGGTTGACTGCGTAGCTGAGCGACGACCTGCCGCACGATCTCATCAATGTCGACTTCCAGAGGCATCAGCGGGCGGTAGTCCGTCTATCTCGGTCTGACTCGTATTCGTGTAAGCACTGGTGGGCGAGCCACCCGTGGCACCGTACGTTGCTAACTGTTTGGTATTCCGATCACGCACCAGCGGACCGGTGTTGTTTCGTCGCCAAGCATTTCGCGGGTGTATTTTCCGTCGCTGGTGATCATGACGGTTTCGCCCACGCCCGCCCCGAGCTGATCGGCCGCCAGGACCGGTTCGCCATCGGGGGACTGGCCATCGGCCAGAAGCGTCTGCACAACGAGCAGCTTCACTCCGGAGAGTGACGCGTGCCTGCGTGTGGCGGTCGCGGTTCCAACAACAAGTCCGAGTTGCATGAGCAGTCGTCAGTAAGCAGTAGTCGGTAGTCAGTAGTTCCCTCTCCCCTTGGGAGAGGGCAGGGTGAGGGCTCAAATCACGCGCAGGTCGTCGATCATCGAGCAGCGGCGTTCGCGCGTGAACGTCAGTGGCGTGGTCACGCCTTCGCCCGTGGGCGTGGCGATCGAGAACGACAGGTAACCTTCGCCGCCGAGTCCCAGCGACGCCATGCACGGACCGTTCTTCACGAATAGAGTCGTGTCCATCGCCCGGCCCATGCGGGTCATGTTGCGCACGTTGTTCGAGTGAATGATGCTCGTGTGGCGGAAGCCGTGTTCGAAATGCTTGGCCTTCGCAATCGCCTCGTCAACGTCGCGAACGCGCACGAACGGCACGAACGGCATCATCTGCTCGACGGGGACGAACGGGTTGCTCTCGTCGGTCTCGCCGAACAGCAACTCAGTCGATGCGGGCACTTGCTTGCCGATGCCGGCAGCCAAGAAGCCGGCGTCCTGACCCAGAAAATCTTTACTCGGTACGTCGTGCTTGTGCTCGCCTTCGCCCACCGTCGTGATTGCCACGCGGGTCAGAGCGTCGACTTCGCGGGCCGACAACCGTGCGGCCCCGGCCCGATCCATCGCCGCGAGCATCTGGTCAAACACTGAGCTGACGACGAACACTTCCTTCTCGGCGATACAGAGCAGGTTGTTATCGTACGAAGCGCCTTGAATGATCGAACGGGCGGCGCGATCCAGGTCGGCCGTTTCGTCAACCACGACCGGCGGGTTGCCGGGCCCGGCCACGATCGCCCGCTTGCCCGAGTTCATGGCGGCCCGTGCCACGGCCGGTCCACCGGTGACGCAGATGAGTTTGATGCCGCGATGGCGGAATATCTGGTCGGCGGTTTCCAGCGTCGGCTCGGCGATGACGCAGATCAGGTTGTCGATGCCCAGGTCGCGGTAAATCGCTTCGTTAAAGCGGCGCACGCCTTCGGCGGCCACGCGTTTGCCGCTGGGATGCGGATTTACCACCAATACGTTGCCGCCGGCGATCATGCTCACGGCGTTACCGGTGATCGTGGGCAGCGAGTGAGTGACCGGCGTGATCGCGCCAATGACGCCGAACGGCGCGTGTTCGATCACGGCCAGGCCGTGGTCGCCGCTGAAGACTTCGCTGCGCATGAACTCGACGCCTGGCGTCTTTTCGCCGAGCGTCTTCAGCTTCTCGATCTTGTGGACCAGGCGGCCGATCTTGGTTTCTTCCATTTCCATCGTGCCCAGTTCGACCGATTGCTCGATCGAGATGCGGCGGATGTGGTCGATGATCCGCTTGCGATCTTCGATCGTGCGGTCCGAAAGCTGGTGGAAGGCCTCGGTGGCCGCGGCGACTGCTTCGTCAACACACGTAAAAATGCCGAAGCGGCCGTTGAAGCCGCGACCGTTCGCGGCCGGCGGCACGCGACCATTAGTCGCCAATGGCGTGGTGCCGATGCGGGCGAGCACTTCCTGGACAACGCTGCGAATGACGGCTTCAGTGGCTTGCATGATGATTCTTCAACCGTGGTTGTTGAGTGACTTTCCTGTGAAGTTCAAAGTCCGTTTGGCTGTCGTCTTACTCCCCTCCCTATCAGGGAGGGGTTACGGGAGGGGCAAAGCGTTCTGGCGGTTATGATTGCCGCGTTCTGCATCGAGATTGATGTCGATCATTTCTCCCTCACCCTGCCCTCTCCCGGAGGGAGAGGGTTTTATTTGTCGGCCCGTTCTCCCGGAGGGAGAGGGTTCTATTTGTCGGCCCGTTCTCATCAAAGGGGCAGGTTCTACTTCTCTCCTTCGCGGCTGTATACGCTCTTGTGATCGACGTGCACGCTGTCGACGATGCCGATGATCGTCGTATCGACGGGCAGGTTCTTGGTTTCCGGCGTGAGCCGGGCGCTCGAGCCCTGCACGATCAATACGAATTCATCCTGCCCGGCGCCGACGGTGTCGACCGAAACGAACGTCCGGCCGGTCGAAACCAGCCGATCGCGATTCTGGCCGTCGACCCGGTACGGCTCGACGATGAGCAGCTTGTGGCCAATCATCGAGTTGACTTTCTGCGTGGCGACGACACTGCCGGTAACTTTCGCAACAAACATACGACTAACCTTGTAAGAGTTCCTTCGCCTGCCGTGCCACGACGATTTCTTCGTTCGTGGGCACGACCCACACTTGCGTCCGGCTGCTGGCGGCATGAATCGGCGCTTCGCCCGTGGCCGCCTGGTTGGCCGCCGCGTCGAGCTCGATGCCGAGCTCTGCCAGTCCCTGGCACACCGCCGCGCGGATCGTGCGGCCGTTCTCGCCGATGCCCCCGGTGAACACGATCACATCCGCCCCGCCCAGCTCGACCAGGTACGCCCCCAGGTAATGCCGAATGGCGGCCACGTAAACGTCGAGCGCCAGTTGCGCGTCCTTGCTTCCCGCCGCGATGGCCGCCTCGAGATCGCGCACATCGCCGCTGGTGCCGCTGAGCCCTGCCAACCCGCCGCGCGAAGCCAACATCTCGAGCACTTCGGCCAACGGCTTGCCAGTGCGCTCGACGATCATGGCCACCGCGTACGGATCGAAATCCCCCGCGCGGTTGTTCTGCGGCAGACCGGTCTGCGGGCTCATTCCCATGCTCGTGGCCACGCTCTGTCCATTGCGAATGGCGCACAGCGAGCTCGAGCCGCCCAAGTGGCAAGAGATGATCCGCAAATCGTTGCGACCCAGAATCTCGGCCGTGCGCTGCGCGATGTAGCGATGGCTGGCCCCGTGAAAACCCCAACGGCGCACGTGGTACATGTCGGCCCACTCGCGCGGGATGGCATAGAACCGGTTGCGATCGGGGATCGTCTGGTGAAAGCCCGTTTCGAAGGCCGCCACCAGCGGAATTTCGGGGAGCTTCTCGCGCAGCAGCCGCATGGCAGTGATGTACGGCGGGTTATGCGCCGGCGCCACCGAGCTCATTTCATCCATGGCCGCGAGCACTTCGGGTGTGACGCGCTGCACGCCGCTGAAACTTCCGCCGTGTACGGCCTTGAAGCCGATGGCGGCCACTTCGGCGGCATCCTGGATGCAGCCCGTCTCAGGGTCCGTCAACTGCTCCAAGCAGCGGCGCACGGCCACGGCGTGATCCGGCACGGACGAAACGAGCTCACGGCGCGTGCCGCCGATGTCGACGTACGAACGACTTTCGGCCGAACCGATGCGTTCGGTCCCGCCGCGCGCGAGCTGGCGCTCGTCGGTCATGTCGTACAGCCGATACTTGAAGCTCGTCGAGCCCAGGTTGGCCACCAGGATCTTCATCTTAGGTCGTGCGCTCCGTCTAACTGGGAAGAATGTCGAACGTCCGTTTACGACAGGTACGCCTTGACCAGCCCTTCGCTGGGGCGAGGAATGACGTGGCTGGCCGTGAGCTCGCCGACCTTGGTGGCCGCCGCGGCGCCTGCCTCGACCGCGGCACGCACGCTACCGACGTCGCCTTGCACGACGGCCGTCACGAGTCCGCCGCCGATGGCGACTTTCTTGATGATCCGCACGTTGGCGGCCTTGGCCATGGCGTCGGTCGCTTCGACAAGCGCCACGAGCCCCTTGGTTTCGACTAATCCGATCGCGTCTTGCATGACTTGAACCTTCTGTTAAAGCGTTTTTGTACTTGGTGCTCGGTCACAAATGCAGAATGCGTTTTTCACCACGGAGGCACGGAGACACGGAGAATTCGACATTTGCCTTTCGACATTCGTCATTTCCACCTCCGTGCCTCTGTGTCTCCGTGGTGAAGCTCTTCATCCTCAGTCGGCGCCCTTGCTGCCGGCGGTCGGCATCACGCCCTTGAGATCGTCGTGCGGGCGAGGAATGACCTGCACGCTGACAACTTCGCCAATCCGCCCGGCTGCTGCGGCACCGGCGTCGGTCGCGGCCTTCACCGCAGCCACGTCGCCCGTGACGAACGCCGTCACCAGGCCACTGCCCACCTTGTCCCAGCCGAGAAACTCGACGTTCGCGGCCTTCATCATTGCGTCGCTGGCTTCGATCAGGGTTACGAAACCCTTCGTCTCGATCATGCCCAACGCTTCCATCGCTTTCGCCATGTCACGGGTACTCCAGAAAAACCAAGAACAAACAGAAACTCGAAAACTCTTTGTGCCTGCACTTTCGTCAGGCGTTCATTCCCTCTGCTTAACCCTCCTCCCGTGGCGTCAAACCCTCTCCCTTTGGGAGAGGGCAGGGTGAGGGGCACATCGTTCACTTACCTGTCGCGTGTTTCTTGCCGAACGCTTCGACCATCCCCTAACCCCTCCCTGACAGGGAGAGGGATTCGTGCCTTAACGCTTTGGCCCTTTACTGCTTCAACAATTCCACTTTCGTCGCGTGATCCAGATCGGCGGCGTTGCCTTCGTCAGTATCGATGTGCACTTCCAGCTTGCTGGTGGCGTCGGCCCGCACCAGCAAGTCCTCGTAGACCGTGGTGCAGGTCGATTCGATCCGCAGCCGCATCCGCTCGCCGTTCTTCACGCCGTAGAAGGCTGCCGTTTCGTTGCTCATGTGGACGTGCCGCTCGGCGCGAATCACGCCTTCCTTCAACTCGACCACGCCGTTTGGCCCAACGAGCACGCAGCCCGGCGTGCCCTGAATCTTGCCACTGGCACGCACCGGGAGATCGATGCCCAACGAAATGCCGTCGGTGAACGCCAGCTCGACCTGGCTGGCCGGCCGCGTGGGTCCCAGCACGCGCACGCTGGGGAGCATCCGTCGTCGCGGGCCGACAACCATCACGGTTTCCTCGGCGGCGTAGAAGCCATCTTGATACAGCGGCTTCTGCGGCGTCAGCTTGCGGCCCGGTCCGAACAGTGTCTCCACGTGCTCGTCGGTCAAATGGCAATGCCGGGCCGAGATGCTGACAACCAGCTTCGGCACGCCCGGGGGGGCGCTCGATTTGCCGAGGACGATCTCGCGCACGATGCGCTCGATGGTCGTTCGATCCAGGGTCGGCGCGCTAGCGGTTGCAAGGCTCATGCGTTTTTCAACGGTTGTGCATCAGGAGGTTCGGCAATGACGAGGTCGACGCCCGCCGCTTTGACTTTCTTCTTCCAGGCCGCGTCGATCTCGTGATCGACGACCAGGTAATCGACACGTTCCAGGGCGCACAAATGCGCCAGGCTCTGATGGCCGAACTTGGTGCTGTCCGCCACCACGATCACCTCTTCCGAGGCTTGCAGCATCGCCTGCTCGGTTTCGACCAACAGCAAGTTGCTGTTGTAAAACCCGCGGTCGTTGATGCCGGCCACGCTGAGCACCGTGCGGCGCACGTTCAGGTTCGCCAGCATCTGATTCGCGTAGGGACCGAGCGACACGCCGGTGCGCGGATAAACGTAACCGCCAACGAGCACCAGATCGGTCGAGGCGCCCGAGGCGAACAGATTGGCCACGGGCAGCGAGTTGGTGACGATTTGCAAGTGGCGGCCAACGAGCAGCCGCGCCACTTCGTAAGTCGTGGTCCCACCATCCAACAAGAGCGTGTCGCCATCCTGGATCAGTTGCGCGGCCCGGGCGGCGATGGCACGCTTCTTGTCCCACTGCGCCGGCTGGCGCTCGTCGAAATGCGGCAGCTTCGGCGACGAGCCGGTGTAGAACACGCCGCCGTGGGTGCGCTTGGCGCTGCCGGCGTCCTCGAGGAAATCGAGATCGCGGCGCACCGTCGACTCGGACACGGCCAGCGCGTCGGCCAAATCGGGCAATGCCGCAAAGCCGCGTGAGCGGACGAGTTCGAGCAAGCGGGACCGCCTTTCTTCGGCTAGCACGGGACCATTCCGCGAGGATTCTGGCAGGAGGTTGGCAAACGTGGCTCCATTATGTGCGCATTTGTGATAGATAACAATCACTAATTGGCACTACGGATGGCCGGTATAGCCATATTTCAGCAGGTCACGCCCAAACTCGGGCGGCGATTGGAAATATACAACACCCCAAAGGGGTGGGTTTCGCGGCTCGCGGGGCGCGGGGAGAATGATGGTGGATATGGCCTCGGCCCTCCACTTCTCGAAACGGCTTCTCACTCGCCCCCCGTCGGCGACTCCGACGGGCTTTGCCTTGCGACAATTCGCAGGGCTCCAGGACATCGCGCTGTGGCTCGAGCTGCGCAACCGGGCCTTCGCCCGGGCCAAACCCGGCATTCTTAGCTGGGACGCGACGGACTTCGCCCGCGAGCTGACAGAGCGCCCCTGGTGGTCGCCCGACCGGCTGTGGTTTGCCCTGGCCCACGAGCCGGGGGCTGACCAGCCGCTGCCGGTCGGCACGGTGGCACTTGCCGAACGAGCGGCCGGCCCCGAGGCGGTCGCCGCCGTGCATTGGCTGGCGGTGCTCCCCATGTGGCGGCGTCGCGGCGTGGCCCGGCTGCTGATGGCCGCGCTCGAAGAGCGTGCCTGGGATCTAGGCTACCGCACGATCGCGCTGGAAACCCATGCAGGCTGGACTGCCGCGAAACAGCTTTATGAATCGCTCGGATATCTACAGGACCCTGGAGAGACGTTTATGCGTTAGCGATCAGACGCGAAGCGAGTGCCCAAGAATCCCTCTGCGATTCCCTTTCTTGTCAAAGGTGGCAAATGGACACGAAGCAAGCGCAACTGTACGCGAAGATTCTGGCGTTCGAGTTTGATGAGCCTGGCACCTGCCGCACGTTCGCGGCGCGGCTCGCCGAAGAGAACGATTGGTCCGTCGAATTTGCTGACCGAGCCGTTTTCGAATATCGGCGGTTTCTCTTTCTCGCCATGGCCGCCGGACACGTCGTCTGTCCTTCGGAAGAAGTCGACGAAGTCTGGCATCTGCACCTGATCTACAGCCGCTCGTACTGGCAGCGCCTGTGCGGCGAAGTGCTCGAGCGTCCGCTGCACCACGATCCGTCGCGCGGCGGTCGCCAGCAGTACCACAAGCATCGCCGCATGTATGCCGAGACGCTCGATAGTTATCGGCGGCTGTTCGGCGAAGAGCCGCCGGCCGATCTGTGGCCTGATGTCGAGAGGCGGTTCTCGCCGCATCGCAAAGACCAGCCGGCCGATCGATCGCGATACTGGATGATCCGCAAACCGGTTCTGTGGTGGCGTGTTCGCTCATGGTGGCGAAAATTCAGCACCGGCGTGGCCTTCACTTTGATGGCCACTGTGCCACTCTTCGGAGTCGCCATCGATCATCCGTTCAACATGCATGGGCCGGAATTCCTGGCGTTCTACGCGTGCCTGTTGATCGTCGCTTTCGGGACAGCGGTCACGGTGCGTCTGCTGGCGAAGCGGTCGTCGGACATGAACAAGAAGGGAGACAGCTCGCCGCTCGATCCGTATCAAGCGGCGTATCTCAGCGGCGGACCGGGCTGGGCCCTGAAGACCGCCATTGCACGCATGCTGGCCGATCACGAAACCATCGTCACCCGGACAACACCGCTTCGTCTTGGCCGATTCGGGATATCGAAAACGACGGGGCATCCGCTCCTCCGCGCCCTATCGATGGCTATGCCGGCGGCACCACAGGGAGCGAGCATGGGCGGTCTGAGAGGAAATGCTCAGGATGCGTTAGACAATCTCGCTGAGTCGTTGCAAACCCGCGGCCTCTTGATGTCGCCGCAGCGTGCATCAATTGCTCACGTCGTGCCGCTGGCGATCATGGCCACGACGATTGGCGTGGGACTGATCAAGATCATTGTCGGGCTCCAGCGGCATCGCCCCGTCGCGTTTCTCGTGTTGATGTGTGTCTTGGCCGTGATCGTAACGCTGCTGGCGTTCGCTCGCCGGGTCTATCGGACAGATGCCGGGGATCGGCAGCTCTTATCGCTGAAGCTCGGGAATCAGCATTTGCGCAAAGAGGCTCGCGATTCAGAGTTCTCGGCGCATGACTCCTTGCCGCTAGCGATTGCGCTGTTCGGCTTTGGCGTCTTGCTTGGTGGCCCTTATCAGAATCTCGCTCGTTCGCTCGATCCCAACGCGAAAACCAACTACCCAGCGAAGGGGCATCGCATCTGGGGCAATAGTTGCGGAGGCATTGGCGTCGGCTGTGGGGGTGGCGCCGGCGCTAACCTCGGCGGCGGCGGACATGGCTGTGGTGGCGGAGGGGGCGCCGGCTGTGGAGGCGGCGGCGGATGCGGCGGGGGAGGTGGTGGTTGCGGTGGAGGGGGCTGCGGAGGATGCGGCAGCTAATGTCGACTGCTTTTCAATCGCGACCTGCGTGTTCCGCGTGCCACTGCTGGCTTGTCCAGCAGTGCATTGGCATCGAGCAAACACTGGTGGACAAGCCACCAGTGGCACACGATGCGGCTCAGCCCGGCAACACGCGCACGCGCCGCCCTTCGACTTGCAACCGGCCCGCGGCGAACAAGCGCAGCGCCTCGGGCAAGGCCTCGCACTCGGCCGCGAAGACCCGCGCGGCGAGCGATTCGGGCGTGTCGTGCTCTTCGACCGGCACGACGTGCTGCAAGATGATCGGCCCGTGGTCGTACTCGTTGTCGACGAAGTGAACCGTGCAGCCCGACACTTTGGCTCCGTAGTCGAGCACGGCGCGATGCACACGCAGACCATACGCGCCGCGCCCGCAGAAAGCCGGTATCAGCGCGGGATGGATGTTCATCACGCGATTGGCAAAATCGGCCGGCACCGGCGCGAACTTCAAGAAGCCGGCCATCACGACCAGGTCCGGCTTCGCTTCTCGACAAGCCGCGAAGATCGCACGGCCAAACTCATCGTCGCTGGCGAATTGATTGCGTTGGCAGATGTGCGTGGGTATCTGCGCGGCTTCGGCGAATTTCAATCCGCCCGCTGTAGGATTGCTCGAGATCACTCGCTCGACCCGCGCCGCCAGGCGGCCATCGGCCATGCGATCAAGCAGATTGCGCAGCGTGGTCCCACCGCCGGAGATGAGCACGACAAGTTTTAGCGGTGCGGTGCTCATGGGTAGGGTGCTCTGTGAGCACCAGCATTCTTATCGGAAAGCAATTTCTTTTCGCTCGGTGCCCACAGGGCACCCTACGGTCATCTCGCGTTTCACCCTCTCCCTTCGGGAGAGGGCAGGGTGAGGGGCAAACCGCTCACTCAACGAACACGTGTCCCTTGCCGAACGCGTCGACCCTCCCCTAACTCCTCCCTATTCAGGGATTGGCATCTTGCCGCGATGCGAACGCGGTGCCCACAGGGCACCCTACTTAAGGCGCTTCAAATAAATCTGCACGCTCTCGCCGGCCAGCTTGATCTCGACCGGCCCAATACCGGGCAAAGGCTCGAACACGATCTTCACGCACAAGGTTTCGCTCTGCACGTATTCGGCAAAATCCTTGATCGCCTGGCGCAGCACGGCACTTTCGGTGACGATCCCCAGCTCGATGCGGTCGGTGTATTCGCAGTCTGTGTCGCGGCGCTGATTCTGGATCGAGTGGACCAGATCCCGCACGTGTCCCTCGGCCACGAGCTCGTCGGTCAGCTCGGTCGACAGCACGACGACGGCGGCCGGACCTTGCGCCGCGGCCCAGCCGGGCTTGGCCTGCAGGCGGACTTGCAAATCTTGTGCGTCGAGCGTGACCGATCCGTCGGGCAGGTCGAAGGTGACGGCGCCCTCCGCCTCCATCCGCGCCAGGAGCTGCGCCGCGTCCGCCTCGGCGAGCGCTTTTTTCAGCGCCGGCAATTGCTTGCCCAGTCGTGGTCCGAGACGTTTCAGATCAGGCAGCACCGTGTAGCTGATGTACTGATCGGCTTTCTGCGTGTACTCGACCTGCTTGACGTTGAGTTCGTCTTTCACCAGGCCGTTGTGCTCTTCGAGCCAGGCGCGATGCGTCGGGTCGGCCAGGATTACTTCGACTTTGGCCAGCGGCTGCCGGACTTTCAGCTTGGCGTTCATTCGCGCGCTGCGACCGAGCGAGACAATTTCGCGCACCAGGTTCATCCGCACCGACAACTGCTCGTCGGTCTCCGCGGCGTTGGCCGACGGATAATCGCACAAGTGCACGCTTTCGGCGGCGCGATCGCCGAACGGCTCGCGCACCAGCCCTTGCCAGAGCGTCTCGGACAAAAACGGCACGAATGGCGCCACCAATTTGGCCGTGGTCACCAGGCATTCGTACAAAGTCCAATAGGCGTCGAGCTTGTCCGAGCCTTTACGAGCGGACTCGCCACTCCAGAAGCGCGACCGGCTGCGGCGCACGTACCAGTTCGACAGGGCGTCGACAAACTCCGTGATCCGCGCGCAGGCGTTGAAGTTGTCGTAGGCGTCCATTCGCTCGACGACCGCGGCGCTCGTGCGGGCGAGCTCACTGAGGATCCAGCGATCGAGCTCGCTGCGCTGCGCCACCGGCCGATAATCCGCCGCCCGCGCCAAATCCTCGGGCGCGAGCTGCCCGGCCTCGCCCGGCAAAGACTTCGCCGGATCGAAGCCGTCAATATTGGCGTAGATCACCAAAAAGCTGTAGACGTTCCACAACCGCAAGAGGAACTCGGGGATGCTGTCCTTGATCGCCTGCTCGTTGTAGCGAATCGAGGTCCACGGCGGCTGATTGGCGAAGAAGTACCAGCGCAGCGCGTCGGCCCCGTAGCGATCGAAGATCTCGCCCGGCTCGCGATAGTTCCGCTTGCTCTTGGACATCTTCTGCCCGTCTTCGCCGAGCATCAGCCCCAAGACGATGCAGTTGCGGAACGGGTGGGGGAACTTCACGTCGCCGAAGACCAGCGTGCTGATCGCCAGTTGGCTATAGAACCAACCGCGCGTCTGATCGATCGCCTCACTGATGAAATCGGCCGGGAAGTTTTCCTGAAATCGTTCTGCGCTGTCGCTCGCCGGGTAACCCCATTGGGCGAACGGCATCGCGCCCGAGTCATACCAACAGTCGATGACTTCGGTGACGCGCGTCATGCGGCCGCCTTTTTCGAACGGCGAGTCGTACGTGATGGCGTCGATGTACGGCTTGTGGATCTTCAGATCGTCGACCAGCTCGGGATTCTTCTTTTTCGCGGCGTCCCACACTTCGGTGCCGCGCACGCCGGGCTTTGCAATCAGCTCGGCATAGTTGGCCACGGCTTCCATCCGACCGGTCTTATCGCAAACCCAGATCGGTAGCGGCGTACCCCAGTAGCGTTCGCGCGACAGGGCCCAATCGACGTTGGTGGCCAGAAAGTTGCCGAAGCGGCCATCCTTGATGTGCTCGGGCAGCCAGTTGATCTCGGCGTTATTGGCGAGCATCTGCACTTTGAACTGTGATGTGCGAATAAACCAGCTTCTGCGCGGATATTGGATCAGCGGATCCTCGTCGGCCCGCCAGCAGAACGGATAGTCGTGCAGGTACTGTTCTTGATGCCAAAGCAGTCCGCGATCGCGTAGGTTGCGTGATATGTCGCGATCGCAGTCTTTAACCCAGCGGCCCCGATAATCAGGCGCCTCGGCGGTAGACCTATCTCCAGGCGGTCCAAGGTCGAACTTACCGTCCGAGGCGACAGGGCAAAGCAGATCCGGTCCGCTGCCGTTTGACCCAAACGTGCGGCGTTCGTTATTGAGGACCTCGAAGTCGTCCTCGCCAAATGCTGGTGCAATGTGGACAATGCCTGTGCCGCTGTCGGTAGTAACAAATCCCGTACCCACGATTCGCCAGCCGACGTACCTTTCACTCTTCGCGACCTCCACTTCGACGTCGGCCGTGTCCAGGCCTTGTTTGTGGAAGTAGTAGTTCGCAACGGTCGCTTCCATCGGCGCGTAGTCGACACGTCCGAGCACATTGCCGAGGCTCCTGTAGTAATAGTCAAAGGGCGGCACATAGCGGCAGCCGACCAGCTTTGAGCCCATCAGCTTCTTCTCGACGTGCAGCTCGCGCTTGACCTTCGCGGCAAGCGTCTCGACCAGGGCCGAGGCCACGATCAGCTTGTGCGTTTGCCCGTCGTGCTCGTCAACGACGACGGAATACTCCAACTCGGGATGCACGGCCGCGAATTGATTGCTCGGCAGCGTCCAGGGCGTGGTGGTCCAGACCAACAGGCTCGTGTTCGCGTCGAGCCCCAGCTTTTCGGTTTTCTCGTCGACAACTAGCGGAAAGCGCACGAACACGCTCGGGTCGGCCACTTCGCGATAGCCCTGGCCTACTTCGCCCGAACTGAGTGCCGTGCCGCCTTGTGCCCACCACCAGACGATTTTGTGCCCCTGGTAGAGCAGACCGCGATCGAACAGATTTTTGAGCGACCACCAGACGCTTTCGACGTAGCTCTGGTGATACGTGACGTAGGCATGATCCAGGCGGATCCAAAAGCCGATCCGTTCGGTGAGCCGTTCCCACTCTTGCATATAGCGCCACACGCTCTGCTGGCAGCGGTGGATGAAGGGCTCGATGCCATAGGCTTCGATCTCTTCCTTCGCGTGGATGCCCAGCTCTTTGCAGACTTCGACTTCGACCGGCAGCCCATGCGTGTCCCAGCCCGCCTTGCGTTCGCAGTAGCGTCCGCGCATGGTCTGGTAGCGCGGGAAGAGGTCCTTGATCGCCCGCGTCAGGCAGTGCCCCGGATGCGGCATGCCGTTGGCCGTGGGGGGACCTTCGTAGAAGACGAATTTTGGCGATCCCTCGCGGCGGGCGAGCGACTTCGCATAGATCGCGCGCTCGCGCCAGAAGTCGAGCACTTGCTGTTCGAGCTTGGGAAAGTCGGCGTTGGGCGTAGGGCGAAACATAGGCAGATTCGAACAAATCGACGTACAACGAGCGGCGCAAAGCGGCCCGCAAGGACCCGCCTTCGGGTTCGCCGGTGCGCCTACGGCGGCCTGACAAACAAGTGGTCAGGGGCACCCAGGGAATTTCCCATACAAGAATTAGGGCCACCCGGGCCGCCCTGACGAATAGCCCACTAGAGCAGCCAGGGGGCGTTTTTTCAATCGGGGGGGAGAGGTGCCAACATCTGCGAAACAGACTCCGCTGGATGGCGGACCGCTTCACTTACCGCTCCACGGCGATCCGCTGTAGTGCCCCCAGCACGATCGCCCGCAGCTTCGGCTCGCTCTCGGCGGCCGCGGCCAGGATCATGTCGATATTGGCCGGCTCGAGCGCGTCGGGGAAGCACATGTCCGTGATCACCGACAGCCCCAAGACCCGCATGCTCGCGTGGACGGCCACGATCACCTCGGGCACGGTCGACATGCCGACCACGTCCGCGCCGATCGTCCGCAGGAAACGATACTCGGCCCGGGTTTCCAGATTCGGTCCCGTCACCGCTACATAGACACCCCGATGGGCGGTAAAGTTCTCGAGCCGGGCGATCTCCAGGGCACATTCGATCAAAGCCGGGTCGTAGGGGCACGACATGTCCGGGAAGCGCGGGCCCAGGGCTTCGTCGTTCACCCCTATCAGCGGGTTGTCCCCGAGCAGGTTGATGTGGTCGTCGATCACCATGATGTCGCCGCGGCGATAGAACGGGTTCATGCCGCCGCAAGCGTTCGAGACGATCAGCGTGTCGGCCCCCAGCGCCTTCATCACGCGCACCGGAAAGGTGAGCTGCTGCTGGCTGTACCCTTCGTAGGCGTGAAAGCGTCCTTCCATGGCCACGACGCTCGCGCCGCCGAGCTTGCCACAGACGAGCTGCCCGGCATGGCTGATCGCGGTCGAGCGCGGAAAGTGCGGGATCGCATCGTAGGGAATCGTGACGGGTGACTCGATCTCGCGCGCGAGTCCGCCCAGCCCGGTGCCCAGGATCACGCCGGCCTGGGCGGTGCCCTGCCATTGGGTGCGGATGTACGTCGCGGCCTCGGCGATTTGTGCGGCAAGGTGAAGCATTGGCTCGTTCACGCGCGGGGAAGGTCCGGGGAAGCCCGATCAGCGAGCAATGTACGCCACCAGCCGAAAAGCGACCAGTGCCACGTGAGACGGGTGCGCACGCGGGTGGTGAAACGATCGTCCAACGCCTTTTCGTGGCGCAAGCGTCCCGCCCGCGGAACCGTCGATGAGAGCACGCGGCTGAACCGATCGGACGAATTCGCAGGCGAGACGCCTGCACCACAATCGCGTTCTTGAAGCTGTGCCCGGCAATCTGCTGCTCGCCGAGCACCTTACCGATCAGCCGTGGAGAATGTTAGCGATCGATGAGGGGCGGCTAGTTCAGAATGCCGTACTCGCGCATCAGGGCGACATAGGCCGGGTCTTCGCGCAGCGAGTCGAGGTCGCCGTCGTTTTCCAGATACTCGAAGTCGTCATACCCTTGCTCGAGCGCCGCCCGCAGGGCCGCGATCGCCTCGCGGCGATACCCGCCGACGGCCAGGCTGCACGCCAGGTTGTAACGAATCACGAAATCCGTCGGCAGCAGTTCGGCCAGACGGCGATCGATCACCAGGGCCCGCTCATGCAGCCCCTTGCGCGACAGCAATTCCCCCTGACAGCGCAACACGTCGATGTAGTTCGGATCGCGCTGGAGGATGCGATCGTAAAATGCAATGTCAAAATCGAGCTGTCCGCGGGCGAACGGCTCGGCTTTGCCGGCAGGTTTGTCCTGAGGTGTCGCGCTTCGCGAGTCGTCTGCCGATGGCATCGATGATTCTCCCGGAAATCAAGATCGCGTCGCTCGTGCAGTCGGACTTCAGGCCATCAATCATGCCAACCGGGCAGTTGACCCGTCAACACCGCTCTCGGCCGGCCATCGCCTGGAACACCTGGAGCCTGGAACACCTGGGGCCTGGGACACCTGGGGCCTGGGACACCTGGGAAGTGTCCCGGTCAGGAACGCTCCCGCGGGTCCAACGGCGCTGGATCGAGTCGGTGCAGGGCTCAAAGCTCTCCGTTACAGCCACAGCAACACCAATCCATCGCTAAGAATAGCTTACGCGACATCGTTCCCTCGACAAGGCCGCCTCACGATAGGCAAACGATACATCAGTGCTTTGAGAGGCAAATAAGTCGATTTCTTGCCGGAAATTCCGGTTAGCGAACTGCGTCGGTCACACCATTCCGGGTGTCGATGGGGCCGACTTTGGAGCGTACCCAAGAAGTGTCGCGGCTGATTGTCACGGAACCATCGTCGGCTGGTTGCAACGCACGAGCTTGTCACGGTGCCGTGGCTTACCCAGTCTTCGGTCGCGGTCTGGCGCATGCCTGCTCCGCGAAGCAATGATTCCCATGACCGAGACTTCGGTTGCCATCGAGAGCGCTTGTCTGCCGATAGAAGAAGGGCGCGACTCCGCGCTGCGCGTCGTCCTTGCTAGCTGGAAACCTGGCACTGATTTGCGGTGGTCGCCACATCTCACACGTTTACACGCGCTGGTTACCGTATGGAAGAAAATGCTCGCTCTCTGGTTCAGCCGATCGCTGACGGCGCGGGCGCTGTCGCGAGAAAGGTCTCGAAGAACGTCGCCAGGCCGTTTCGCCGTTTGGCAAAGAAGCTTGCCAGGCCGATGCAAAACCGCCGCGCTATCAAGATCTTCGAGGCCTATGACCAGTCGCTCAGCAAAGTCGCGATCTCACCACCATTGCCGCTATCTTCGCCCGCCAGCGCGCACCGCCGCATTCATGCGGTTTACTTCTGCTGTCACCGCGATTTCACGATGCTGCGCATGTCGCTGGTTAGCCTGCTTGCGCACGGAGGCGGAAAGATATCGCGCATTTATGTCTACGAGGACGAGTCTGACCCGTTAACGGGTGACGAGAAGCGTGATCTGCTGTCGTTGACTCCGCTCTCGATCGTTTCCGGACCTCGCTACACGGGCTGGGGCGCTGAAGCGCTCGTGCGCGGACTGAATTTCTATCGCCGGATGCTGGCCGACGTGCCCGCGGGGGCTTCCGCCTGGCTTCTGAAGATTGACGCCGATCTGCTGTTTCTGAACAGCCATGTCTTTCAGCAGATTGCCGACTGTCGGGAGGACATGTTCGGCCAGCCGTACACGCATCCGCGTGGCCTGACGTATTCGCAAGGGGGCTGTTACGCGATCACGACGGAGTTTCTGCATCGGCTACTGGCGACACCCGTGTCCGAAGTCATGCACACGCTGAGCGCCAAAATCGGGATGCCGATCTCGCACCTTCCTGAAGATGCGTGCGTTTTTTCGCTGGCTGCGCGGAACGGGCCGCGGGTGAAATTCTCGGATTTCTATCTGCCAGCGGAGCGGATTCCCACCTTCGTGCCCTCGGCGACCGAGCCGGCGAGCGCGATTCATTTCGAAACCGGCGGCGGTAAGAATCTGCGCCTGCACATGCCGAGAATCGCGAATTGTGCGGCATCGCCCAGCGAATCCCGTCGTGCCGCTTGATCGCCGCCCGCGTAAGGCACGCTTGCTCCCGACAGCACCGCTAGCTTCTCCGGTTGCTGGGGGCCACTGGTGGCTTGTCGACCAGTGCAGAATCGCCGGAAATCCTGGCGAACAAGCCGCCCGTGGCACCCTGTTCCAGGCCGTGAGCCGTTCTGCAACAGCGATTCCGCGCGCTATTTCAATCGAGGGCTGCCGGAAAAGCTTCGCCACTTTCCCCAGCTCGATTAATGCGAAAGGCGAGCGCAGCCGATACATCCCATCACGGTGGTGCCGGCCGTGCCGACGTTGCCTCGCACGAACGGCCCAGGCGGGAGCGGTTTTCAGGCGGATTTACATCGGCCAATAGTCTACGAGCCCAACAATGCCCATTGCGCCCAACGTCTGCTTTGCATCGAACGTCGGCATCACGTATCCGGACCTGGTGAACCTGTATGGCTGCACGATCGGCGAGGGGACGCGGATCGGGCCCTTTGTCGAGATCCAAAAGAACTCGTCCGTCGGAGCTCGCTGCAAAATCAGCTCGCACACCTTCGTCTGCGAAGGGGTGACGATCGAAGACGAGGTCTTCGTCGGTCATCACGTGTGCTTCATCAACGACCGTTATCCGCGCGCGACCGGGGCATCGGGTCAGTTGCAAACCGAGGCGGACTGGAAAGTCGTTCCCACGCGCGTCTGCCGCGGGGCCTCGATCGGTTCGGGCGCCGTGATCATGTGCGGCGTCACGATCGGGGCGAACGCCACGGTCGGCGCCGGCGCCGTCGTGACGCATGACGTCGCGCCGGGCGACGTCGTGGCCGGCGTGCCCGCCGCTCATTTGGCCAGCGCAAGCAAATCTGCGCCCGTCGCGGCGAGCAACAAAGTGCCGTTTCTCGACCTTACCGAACACAACCGGCGGATCGAATCGGAATGGAAGCCGGCCATCGACGCCGTCACGTCGCAATCGCAATTCATACTCGGGCCGGCGGTCGAGCGATTCGAAGCGGCTTTCGCTCGCTACATCGGCGTCGATTATTGCGTGGGGCTGAACAACGGCACCTCGGCCTTGCAACTCGCGCTACAGGCCTGCGACGTCGGCCCCGGCGATGAAGTCATTACCACGCCGCACACCTGGATCAGCACGACCTGGGCCATCAGCTACGTCGGCGCGAAGCCTGTCTACGTTGACGTCGACCGCAAGACTGCCACGATCAATCCGGCGCTCGTCGAGCGTGCCATCACTCCGCGCACCAAGGCCTTGTTACCCGTGCATCTCTACGGCCAGGCATGCGATCTGGACGCGCTTAAGAATCTGGCTGACAAATACCAGCTCGTACTGATCGAAGACACGGCGCAGGCGCACGGCGCCATGCACCGCGGCCGCCGGCTCGGCTCGGTCGGGCACGTCGGGTGCTTCAGCTTCTACCCTGGTAAGAATCTTGGTGCGTTTGGCGAGGCCGGCGCCATCGTCACGGGCTCGGCCGATATCGCGGCACGCGTCCGGCGGCTCCGCGATCACGCACAAGACGGACGGCATAACCACGTCGAGCTCGGCTACAACGCTCGCATGGAGGGACTGCAAGGAGCGGTGCTCGAGGTCAAGCTCCGCCACCTCGACGATTGGAACGCGGCGCGCCGCGCGCATGCCAGGCGGTACACCGAATTACTCGCCGGCCTGCCCGAGCTGACCTTGCCTACGGCCACGAACGCCGAAGGGCACGTGTGGCACTTGTATGTGGTGCTGCTCAACGGAGTCGATCGTAAGGCCTTGATGGCGCAGTTGGCCGATCGCGGCGTGGCCACGGCGATCCACTATCCGACGCTCGTCCCCTTCCAGCCGGCGTACGCACATCTGGGCTATGGCCGTGGCGTGTTTCCGGTCGCCGAGGATATCGCCAGCCGCTGCTTGTCGCTGCCGATGTACGCCGAATTGACCGACGCGCAGATCCTGCACGTCGTGCAGGCGATGAAGGAATGCCTGGCAACATCCCGTGCCGCCCGGATCCAGGTAGTCCCCGCCCCATTGGGATTTCCCCTGGGGAACGCCGCTCATACGAACTCACACCTTTCCAAGTGAACGCCTATGAAACTCGATGGCCAAACGGTCCTTGTGACGGGCGGAGCCGGCTTCATCGGCTCGCATCTGGTCGAAACGCTGCGGAATTGCACGGTGCGTGTGCTCGACGATCTGTCGACCGGCAAGGAGGCTAACCTGGCCGACGTGCGGCGTCACGGACGCGTCGAATTCGTCCACGGCGATATACGCAATCGCGCGCTGGTCGCGACGGTGTTGCGCGACGTCGACACGGTATTTCACCTTGCCTGTCGCGGCGTGCGGCACTCGATTGGCAATCCGCAGGAAAGCCACGAGGTGAACGCCGCGGGCACTTTGACGTTGCTGGCCGAAGCGCGCCGGGTCGGCGTCAAGCGGTTCCTGCACGTTTCGTCGTCCGAGGTCTACGGCACGGCCCGGCGGGCGCCGATGGACGAAGATCATCCGACATTTCCGGAAACTGTTTATGGCGCCGCGAAGCTGGCCGGCGAGGCGTACGCTCGGGCTTACCATCAAACGTACGGTTTGCCGACGATCGTCGTGCGGCCGTTCAATAACTTCGGGCCGCGCAGCCATCACGAAGGCGATTCCGGTGAAGTGATTCCTCGTTTTGTCGTGTGGGCCTTGAACGGCCAGCCGCCGATCATCTTTGGCGACGGTTCGCAAACGCGCGATTTTATCTACGTCGGCGAAACCGCGCACTGGTTGTGCCGTGCGGCCGAATGCGATGCCCTGGTGGGCCGAACGGTCAACCTTGGCTCGGGGGTCGAGACCTCGGTCAGCCAGTTGGCGAAAATCGTTTTCGAAGAGGCGGGACTGCCGCACATCCAACCGAATCACCAGCCGAAGCGACCGGGCGACGTGCAGCGGCACCTGGCCGACGTGCGCCTGGCTCGCGAGGTGCTTGGCTTCAATACGCGGATCGACGTGCGCGAGGGAATCAAGCGCGTGCTCGCCCACGTGCGGGCCCAGTCGCGCAGTGCGGCCGACCTGTTGGCCGAGACGAACCCGTTCAACTGGCAAACCGTCGGAGAATTGGTGACGTGATTCCGATTACACTGCCCTTGTTTGGGCCGGAGGAAGAGCAGGCGGCAGCGGCAGCCATTCGTAGCGGTTGGGTCACGCAAGGGCCACAGGTCGCGGCCTTCGAGCGCGCCGTCGCCGATTACTGCGGCGCGGCCCACGCCGTTGCCGTGAGCAACTGCACCACCGCCTTGCACTTGGCGCTGCTGCTGCACGGCATTGGGCCGGGCGACGAAGTGATTTGCCCGTCGATGTCGTTCATTGCGACGGCCAATTCGATCCGTTATACCGGGGCGACGCCGATCTTTGCCGAGGTCGATCCGCGGACTTACAACCTTGACGTCGAGGCCGCCCGCGCGGCGATTACAACGCGCACCAAGGCGATCTTGCTGGTGCATCAGATCGGTCTGCCGGCCGATTTGGACGATTTTTACGCGCTCGCCGAAAAGCGGGGCCTGAAGATCATCGAAGACGCTGCCTGCGCGATCGGCAGCAAATATCGTGGCCGCCCGATCGGCAGCCATGCCGAAACGGCCTGCTTCAGCTTTCACCCGCGCAAAGTGATCACGACCGGCGAAGGGGGAATCATAACGACCAGCCGGGCCGACTTCGCCGAGCGGCTGCGTCTGCTTCGCCAGCACGGGATGAGCGTTTCGGATGCGGCGCGGCATTCGTCACGCAAAGTGGTCATCGAGAGCTACGAGTGCCTGGGCTACAACTATCGGATGACGGATATCCAGGGAGCGATTGGAATCGAACAGATGAAGCGGCTGGCGGGAATCGTCGCTCGTCGGCGAGAGCTGGCCGCGCGCTATTCGAAAGCACTTGAGGGTCATCCGTGGTTGCTAGCCCCGTTCGTACCAGAGTGGGCCGAGCCGAATTTTCAGAGCTACGCGGTGCAACTGGCACCGAAGGCGCCAGTGTCTCGTGACGATCTCATGCAGTCGCTTCTCGAACGCGGAATCGCCACGCGCCGCGGGATCATGCTCGCGCATTTGGAACCCGCCTGCGCCGACCTGCCGCCGCGCCATTTGCCGCGCTCGGAACAGGCCAGCACGCGCTCGCTGCTCTTGCCCCTTTATCCGCAAATGACCGACGACCAGCAGCGCGAAGTGATCGCGGCGCTGGGCGCCGTCGGTCAAGCGCACGCGGCGATTGCGCCGCCCCATTCGATCGGCGGCATCATCAATGCCGCGCCTGTCTCGCGAATTTAGTCTCGCGGATCGTGTCAGAGCAGGTCGAAGTGCGCGCGTGGCACTCTGAACATTAGCCCGAAGCGCCAGCGAGGGTAGAACGCGAATGAGCCGGTAGTTCCTCGCTCGCGATTCGGGCTGCTTTCCGGTCGGCTTTAAAAGCTCGGGCCAGGCTCACGCCTGCGTGTGCGCGCAAGTCCGTGGCGTCGTACGCTCACGACACGCCCCTTCTTTCGACCTACGTCCGGGACACTTCCCGGCCCCCTCCAGTATGGTTACCCCCCACGAAGATTTCGCGGCTGCTTTGGTGAGCCAGACGGGCTCATAACGGGTATGACCGCGCGCTTCCGGGCAACCTGACCGTGGGCCGAAATCCATCAGTGCCTGCGCGATTTCGTGAAGTATTAGTTGAGTGGTGGCTGATCGTTTGATGGCCGCCACAACTTGTCATTGGGGCGTATCGCCTGACGTTTCGAGATTGCTTGTTCGGCTGGGCACGTCCTCGGACGACGAGGCCAGCAGGCACGCGGTTGCGTGCGTAGCTCCCGGTATCAATGCTTCTTGATTGGCTATTCTCTGGCGATGCCTGGCGCGACGCCCCGGTGCCCCGGCGGCCCGGTTTGCACGCGCGCCGCTTGCGCTTCGAGCAGCTCGAAGATCGCATCGCATTGACGATCGTCGCCGGCGGCGACGGTTCGCAGAACACGACGCCCCCGACCGACGATCCCGGTTTTGCCAACATCGGCATTCGCGGTAGCGGCAGCGCTGTTTACTTGGGGGATGGCTGGGTCTTGACCGCGACGCATGTGGGCGCGGGTGCCACCTGGTTCAACGGCACCCTTTACAACGCGGTGGCTAACTCAGCGGTCCAACTCCTGAACCCGCCGGGCGCCGGCTATACGACCACCACGGATCTGACGTTGTATCAGATTGACGGACGGCCCGACTTGCCCTCGGTCTCGATCGGCAGCGCCGCGCCGGCCGTCGGCTGGAATGTGATCATGATCGGCAACGGCCGCGACCGCCAGTCGAGCGAAGTCTATTGGACCTCGTCCTGGCAGCCGTCGGCAACGCCATCGTCGTACGCCGGGTATCTGTGGAACACCTCGATGCAGAACATTCGTTGGGGGACGAATGTCATTAGTCAGGTCGGCTTCGCGCAAGGTGTTGACACCGATTCCGAAACCGCCTTTGCCACGCAATTCACGGCCAATGTCGCCAACGAAGGGACCGGCTCCTGGGGAGACTCCGGCGGCGGCGTGTTTCATAAGGATGCCAGCGGCAACTGGCAACTCGTCGGCATCATGTTCTCGATCAGCACCCTTCCCGGCGAGCCGATCGGGGCCTCGGCTTTCGGCGATATCACGTACATGGCCGACCTGTCGGTTTATCGCAGCCAGATTCTCAACATTATCGGCGTCGATCATGCCCCCGTCGGCACCTCGAACACCATCACCGTCGCCCAGGGCGCTTCGGTCACGTTTACGGTGGGCGAATTCGGTTTCAGCGATCCATCCGACTCGCCAGCCAACAACTTTGCGGCCGTGAAGGTCACGAGCCTTCCGGCCCTGGGCACGCTGACCGACAACGGCACGCCGGTCACGGCCGGGCAGTTCGTGTCGGTCGCTGACATCGCGGCCAATAAACTCGTTTACACCATCTCCTCGAACCCCGGCGGAGCCAGCTCCACAGCGTTCACGTTCCAGGTTGAAGACGACGGCAGCACCGCCGGCGGCGGAGTCAATCTCGACCCTTCGCCGAAGACGATGACGCTGGACTTGTCGCACGACGATCTGACGCCGCCGACGGTGGCGGCCGTGACGCCGCTCGGCGCCTCGACGGGCGTGTCCGTAAACACGCCTGTGACGGTGACGTTCAGCGAAGCCGTGAATCCCTCGAGCGTGACCACGAGTACGATCCAGCTGCGCGACTCGAACAACAACCTGGTCGCCGGCACGGTCACGTACAACGCCGCGACGAAAACCGCGACGCTCACGCCGACGAGTTCCCTGTCGAACTCGATGATGTACATGATGACGATCGTGGGGGGCGCCGGCGGCGTGACGGATCTGGCCGGCAACTCGTTGGCGACGAATATCT
The DNA here is from genome assembly GCA_035546535.1 of Pirellulales bacterium. Classification (NCBI taxonomy): domain Bacteria; kingdom Pseudomonadati; phylum Planctomycetota; class Planctomycetia; order Pirellulales; species Pirellulales bacterium. The sequence continues at coordinate 52,491 of DASZWQ010000176.1, forward strand.
TCTCGTCTTTCACCACGGTCGCGGCCCCTCCACCGGACACCACGCCGCCGACCGTGGTCTCGGTAACGCCGATCGGCGCCTCGACGGGCGTGGCCACGAGCGCGGTCGTCACCGTGACGTTCAGCGAAGCGCTGAACGTGTCGACGGTCAATAGCGGCACGATCCAGCTGCGCGATTCGAATGGCAACCTGGTGAGCGGCACCGTCAGTTACAACGCGGCGACCAAAACGGCTACGTTTACGCCCACCAGCGCGCTATCGAACTCGATGATGTACATGCTGACGGTGGTCGGCGGCACGGGCGGCGTAACGGACCTGGCCGGCAACGCGCTGGCCACGAATATCTTTTCGTCGTTTACGACGGTCGCTGGGGATACTACGCCGCCGACTGTCGTGTCGGTAACACCGCTGGGCGCGTCGACGGGGGTTTCGGTAAATACGCCAGTGACGGTGACGTTCAGCGAAGCTTTGAGCGTCGCCAGCGTCACGACGAATACGATCCAGCTGCGCGACGCGAACAATAACCTGGTCGCCGGCACGGTCACGTACAACACGGCGAACTTCACCGCGACCTTTACTCCTAGCGCCGCGCTATCGAACTCGACGACTTACATGCTCACGATTGTGGGCGGCGCTGGCGGCGTGACGGATGTGGCCGGCAATGCGCTGGCAACGAATATCTTTTCATCGTTCACGACGGTCGCTGGAGATACTACGCCGCCGACCGTCGTTGCCGTGACGCCCGTCGGCGCCTCGACCGGTGTGGCCGTGAATACTCCGGTCACGGTGGCGTTCAGCGAAGCCTTGAACCCCGCGACTATCAGCACAAGTACGTTCCAGCTGCGCGACTCGAACAACAATCTCGTCGCGGCGACGGTCGCCTATAGCTCGGCGACGAAGACGGTGATTCTGACGCCGACGAGCGCGCTGTCGAACTCGATGACCTACATGTTGACCGTCGTCGGTGGCACGGGCGGCGTCACGGACCTGGCCGGCAATGCGCTGGCAACGAATATCTTTTCGTCGTTCACGACGGTAGCCGGGGCGCCGGTAGATACCACGCCGCCGACGGTCGTCGGAGTGATCCCGATCGGAGCTTCGACGGGCGTAGCCGTTAACGCGCCGGTGATCGTCAGGTTCAGTGAACCTCTGAACGGAGCCACCATCAGCGGCAGCACGTTCCAGTTGCGCGACGCGAACAACAATCTCGTCCCGACCTCGATCGCTTACACGCCGTCGACGAACACCGTGGTCCTTACGCCCACGAGTGTCCTGGCGAACTCGATGACGTACATGTTGACCATCGTCGGCGGGGCGAGTGGCGTGAAGGACCTGGCCGGCAATGCCGTAGCGACGAACATCTTTTCGTCGTTTACCACCGTGGCTGGGGCACCGGCGGATACCACGCCGCCGACCGTTGTGGCGGTGACGCCCGTCGGCGCTTCGACTGGTGTGGCCGTGAATACGCCGGTGACGGTGAAGTTCAGTGAAGCTCTGAACCCCGGAACGATCACCGCGAGCACGTTCCAGCTGCGCGATTCGAATAACAATCTCGTCGCGACAACGATTGCCTATAGCTCGGCGACGAACACAGTGATCCTCACGCCCACGAGCGCCCTGGCGAACTCGATGACGTACATGCTGACGGTCGTCGGCGGGGCAAATGGCGTGAAGGACGTGGCTGGCAACGCCGTGGCTACGAACATCTTTTCGTCGTTCACCACTGTCGCCGCAGCGCCAGCAGACACCACGCCGCCGACGATCGTGGGAGTGATCCCCGTGGGAGCTTCGTCGGGCGTCGCCGTGAGCGCTTCGGTAATCGTGCGGTTTAGCGAAGCCCTGAACGAAGCGACGATCAGCAACAGCACGTTCCAGTTGCGCGACGCGAACAACAATCTCGTCGCGACCTCAATCTCTTACACCGCGTCGACAAACACCGTGATCCTTACGCCGACGAGTGCCCTGGCAAACTCGATGACGTACATGCTAACCGTGGTCGGCGGATCGGCTGGCGTCAAGGACCTGGCGGGCAATGCCCTGGCCGCCAACACTTTCTCGTCGTTCACGACCGTGGCGGCCCCCAGCGCGACCAGCAGCCTGTGGCCGGCGAGCACGGTGCCCACGAATCCTGACAGCGGCGAAAACAGCGCCATCGAAGTCGGCGTCAAATTCACCGCCAGTACGAACGGCTACGTGACGGGCATCGAGTTCTACAAGGCTGCCGCCAATACGGGTACGCATACCGGCAGTTTGTGGTCGAGCACCGGTCAGTTGCTGGCCACGGGCACCTTTACGAACGAGACCGCCAGTGGCTGGCAGACCTTGGTCCTCAATACGCCCGTCGCCATCACGGCCGGCACCACGTACGTGGCCAGCTACCACACGACTGTTGGTCACTACGCCTTTACGCACTCGTACTTCAGCGCCCCGTACTCCAATGGCGCGCTGAACGTGCCGGTGAACGGCGGCGTGTACGTTTACGGCAACAGCGCCTTCCCCACGCAGTCGTACCTGGGGACGAACTATTGGGTCGATGTGCTGTTCACCACCGTAGCGCCGGTAGACACCACACCGCCGACGATCGTGTCGGTAACGCCGACCGGCGCCTCGACCAACGTGCCGACGACTTCACCGGTCTCGATCGCCTTTAGCGAGGCATTGAGCGCCGCCAGCGTCACGACCAACACGATCCAGCTGCGCGATGCGAACAATAATCTCGTGGCCGGCACGGTCGGCTATAACGCGACGAACAACACGGTCACGTTTACGCCGACGAGCGCGCTTGCCTACTCGACGACGTACGTATTGACCGTGGTCGGCGGTGCCAGCGGCGTGAAGGATTTGGCCGGCAACGCTTTGGCCTCGAACATCTTCTCGTCGTTCACGACGGCGGGCGCGCCCAGCCCGAACAGCACACTGTGGTCGACTGGCACAGTCCCCTCGACAGTCGACAGTGGTGACGGTCAAGCCGTGGAGCTGGGCGTCAAGTTCACCGCCACCGCCAACGGCTACGTTACGGGCGTCGAGTTCTACAAGGCCGCGGCCAACACCGGCACGCATACCGGCAGCCTGTGGTCGTCGACGGGACAGTTGCTCGCCACCGGCACCTTCACGAACGAAACCGCCAGCGGCTGGCAGACCTTGACCTTTGCGAGCCCCGTGGCAATCACCGCCGGCACGACGTACGTGGCGGGCTATTACGCCCCGGCGGGACATTACTCCGTGACGCGCTCGTATTTCACCTCGGGCTATACGAGTGGCTCCTTGCAAGTGCTCCCCAGCGGGGGCGTCTACATGTACGGCAGCGGCGCCTTCCCCACGCAGTCGTACCAGGCGAGCAACTACTGGGTCGACGTCCTGTTCACCACGATCAGGCCGGTGGACACGACACCGCCGACGGTCGTCTCGGTGACACCGGTCGGCGCTTCGACGGGCGTGGGCACGAATTCGCCGATCACGGTTACGTTCAGCGAGGCGTTAACCGTTGCCAGCGTCACGAGCAGCACGCTCCAATTGCGCGACGCGAACAACAACCTGGTTCCAGCAACGGTGAGCTATAACGCTGCGACGAATACCGCCACCTTGACACCCATCACCGCACTAGCCAACTCGATGACCTACGTGCTGACCGTCGTCGGTGGCGCGGGTGGCGTCAAAGACCTTGCCGGCAATCCCCTGGCCGCCAACACTTTCTCGTCGTTCACGACGGTACCCGCTTTGGGGACGGCCACCGCTTTGTGGGACGCTACCATCACGCCGACAACGCCCGATAGCGGCGACAACCGAGCGATCGAAGTCGGGGTTAAATTCACTGCCAGCACCGATGGCTTCATCACCGGCATCTCATTCTATAAATCGACGAACAATACCGGCACGCATACCGGCAGCCTGTGGTCGTCGACAGGGCAATTGCTGGCCACAGGCACTTTCACGAATGAGACTGCCAGCGGCTGGCAGACCCTGGTCTTTGATAATCCCGTGGCCATCACCGCGGGCACGACCTACGTGGCCAGCTACCACACGAACGTAGGCTACTACGCGTACACCCACTCGTACTTCGCTTCGCCCTATTCCAGCGGAGTGCTTACCGTCGCGGCGAATGGTGGCGTCTATTCTTACGGCGACAGCGCCTTCCCCACGGCGAGCTACATGGCAACCAACTACTGGGTCGAGCCGATCTTCCGACCCATCGGTAGCTGATCGGCCGTGGAGTGGCCAACGGTTGCCTAATCCTCGCCATGCCAGCAATGCCAGCGTCGGCCTTTGCGAGCTTGCCGAGAGCCGGCCGAGTGCCCTTGGCGCGTTGCGGCACCGCATCTATTGTCTTGCCGCTCGCGACATTAGCGAAGGTCGCCGATCCCTTTCTCCGGCCGGAAGGTTCCGATGCGAATTCTTTTTGTGGGCGGTATGTACCGCGGCTATCGACTTGCGCAACGCCTGCTCGAGCGCGGCGAGAACATCGTCGGCGCCTTTGTCTACGAGGAAGACGCCCACGAGGCTCCGAAGTACGCCGAGCACATTGCGTCCCTGTTTGCGTCGCGCAACGTGTGGTGCAAAGCCACGCGCAAGATCACCGAGAACCACGCGGCCGACGTCGTCGGTCGCCTGGCGCCGGATGTGATCTTCTGCCTGGGTTGGCGCACGCTCATTCCGCCCGGCATGCTGGCCGCGACGCCACGTGGTGGCATTGCGGTACACGATTCCCTGCTGCCGCGCCTGCGCGGGTTTGCGCCGACGAACTGGGGCATGATCCTGGGGCACGAGCGCTTGGGCGCAACGCTCTTTCAACTCACCGATGAAGTGGACGCCGGTGTGATCTATTTTCAAGAAAAGATCGAGCCTGCTCCGCGTGAAAGCTTTGCGTCGATTCAGGAGCGGATCGCGGAAGTCTCCGTACGGCTGTTCGAGCGTTTTCTCGACGGCGCCCGGGCGGGCACGCTGAGCCCCCGCGTCCAATGCGAGGAACTAGCCAGCTATGCCTGCTCGCGCCGACCGCAAGACGGGGAAATCAACTGGCATGAGTCGAGCGAAAGCATCGATCGGCTGGTGCGCGCGCTAGGGCGCCCCGGGCCGGGCGCTTTCACCTATTACCAGGGGCGCGAGCTGTCGATCCTCGATGCCCACGCATTACCAAACCCGAAGAAATTCGAAGGGCGCGTGATCGGGCGGGTCTTTGATCGCGATCCGGCGACCGGAACGGCCGACGTGTTGTGCGGCGAAGGGGTATTGCGCATTGCGCGCGTGCAGCGCGGCGCCGAGCCCGAGCAACCGGCCGCGGTCGTGCTGACGAGCGTCCGAGAATCCTTGGGGATGAATCATTCGCACGAAATCGTGAGTTTGCGCACGCGCGTCGAGGAGCTGGAACAGCTGATTCGCCGCCTTGGCGCTTCAGACGAAACGCAGGCCGGCGCCGCGGAGGGCGCGGACCGGATTCCCTTGCCGAGGCGCGCTTCGGCGTGATCTTTCGGCCGCAACAAGGATGTGAAGATGATTCGAGTGGGCGTAATCGGCGCCGGCTACTGGGGCCCGAACCTGATTCGTAATTTCAACGTCTGTCCCGACACGCAACTCGTGGCCGTTTGCGATCGGGACGAGGCGCGGCTGAAAAAGGCAATCGCCGGGCTGCCCGAAGTGCAGCCGATCCGCGAACTCGACGAGCTGCTCGCCCGCGGTGATATCGACGCCGTGGCAATTGCCACGCCGGTCGCCACGCACGCACCGATGGGCCTGGCGGCGCTGCGTGCTGGCAAGCACGTATTGCTGGAAAAGCCGCTCGCCGCCTCGGTCCAGGAGGCCAAGGAGCTCGTGCGAGTCGCCAAGGACCTCGACCGGGTGTTGATGGTCGATCACACGTTCATCTACAGCGGACCGGTGCAAAAGATCAAGCAATTGATCGAGTCGGGCGAAATCGGCGACCTGTACTTCATCGACAGCGTGCGGATCAACCTCGGCCTGTTCCAGCACGACGTGAACGTGGTTTGGGATCTTGCGCCGCATGACCTTTCGATTCTCGATTTCCTGATTGGCCGGCTGCCCAAGAGCTTGTCGGCGTTCGGGACTTCGCACGCCGACAACGTGCGCGAGATCGAGGACGTCGCGTATCTGAATCTCGACATGGGCGATGGCCTGCTGGCTTCGTTCCATGTCAATTGGCTGAGCCCGGTGAAAGTCCGACATTTCATTATCGGCGGCAGCCGCAAGAGCATCGTCTACGACGATCTCGAGCCGGCCGAGAAGGTGAAGGTCTACGATCGCGGCATCACGGTGAACGGTGACATCGACGCCCGCCGTGGCGTGCTCGTGGGCTATCGGACCGGCGACGTCTGGTCGCCGCATATTGCACATTCCGAGCCGCTGGCCTTGATGGTCAAGCACTTTGCCGAGTGCATACGCGACCACAAAGAGCCGCTGACCAGCGGTCAATCGGGTCTGCGGGTGGTGCAGATTCTGGACGCGGCCCAGCGCAGCATCAAAGCGCAAGGGGGCCGGATCACGCTGTAAGCCGACTTCGTCGCCTGGGTCAGGCGGCGCGTCGCAGCGGGACCGCCGACGCGCAAGCTCCGCCCGTCGCACGACGGAAAATCGCGTACTGATGGCTCGCCGCCGGCTCGTGCATGACCAGATCGTGCGTCTCGCCGGCGGTCAGCGCGTGATGACAGGCATGGCCCGCCGCCGAGAGAATCTGCCGAACTACGATCAACTGCGCGGCGGCACATGTCTGCCCGGGATTTTCGAGCAAATCCGGTTGCTCGATCACGAGCAGCCCTGACGCTTCGCCACCTTCCAGCGTCGCCGTGCCGTCGGACGGCAGGTAGCGAAATTCCACGCCCGACTCATGGGCATGCTGGCGATGAAACGTGGCGAACCCGTCGGTCGAGCGGTTGACGCAGATGACCGGCGGCCGATGCGGGCTGGCTGTCATGGCTCGCATGAACGCTTCGGACAGCCACGAGCCCTGCGCGGCGCCGACGAGCACGCCGCACCCGATCTCTTCGCGCGTGAGCAGCCGGATCATTTCTGCTGCGTCGGCAGCAAACGGGTCGGGCGCAGGAGTATAGAGTGCGTGCTGGACTTTTTGCACGACACGGTGCCAGCGGTCTTGTAGTTTCTTGCCGCGGCGGGCCAAGCGGCTCTGGGCGTTCAGCGAGTGATAGAGCAGCGTCTGGCTGACCGGCAATTTCTGTTTTGACTTCGCGGGAGTAGACGCAGGAAGTTGCATCTTTTCGACCGGCCGCGGCATACTCGTCCCAGTTTGCAATTCCGCAAGCCCCTGCTGTCCGCAAGCGACGAGCATCGTGCGCAAGCTGGCCGTCCACTCTTCGGGCGGTGCGCAGGGCGTACGATGCACGGTCGGACGTTCCTGCGGCAAGGTGTCGTTCGATGCGACAAAGGACGATTGCTGACACGCGGCTGCGACTGCCTGGCGCGCACGATCCAGTTCCGCGTTACGCACGTGTGGAAATTGCGCGGCGCGTAACGCCGCCTCGCGGCGGTTGCCGTGGCACAAGAGCGTGACGAGGAACCAGGCCCATTCCGTTGGGTCGGGCTCGAAACCTTGCTCGCTCGTCGACTGGTGGCTGGGGAAGTGCTCGCGCATCGTGGCGAGCGCTTCGGCGGACTTGCCTTGGTGAAGCTGGCACTTCACCAGGGCGAACTTATGGTCGAGAATCGGCGGCTGATGGTAGTTCAGGCCCGCGCGGTAGAGGCGTTCCGCCTCGGCGTAGTCCCCCGCGCGTAGCCGCTGGTTGCCGGCAGCCAGCAAAGCGCCGTCGACGGCGTTGGCCGCGGCGTGCCTGTTAGCCTCGCCGGAGGCGATTTCTGAAATGCGCATCGGCTCGAACGGGCCCGGCTGCACGACGCGCTGCCCCGGTTTTAGTCGCCGATGCAAGTTGAACCAGTCAAAGACCTGGTTTCGGTGGTGAATCGTGTGTCGAGAATCGACCAGCGCCTTCCCAGCGGCGGTAATCCGCGCGAGTTCCTCCGGGTGCTCGAAAAGCCATTCGAGCTTGTCGAGCACGTCGTTTTCGTCGGTGTAGACGCAATTGACCATGTCTCGAAAACCAGCAGCCTCGAGGCCGGGCGTTTTCTCGGTCAACAAGCAGCTATTGCAGGCGGGGATCTCGAAGTGCTTGCGCACGACTTCGTTGGCGATCGTGCCGCACGTGGGGGCGATGTACGAGGAATTCAGCAACTGGGCGTACTTTACCCCCTCCAGGAAACCTGACGTGCGCGGCTTTGCTTTCTTCCAGCACCAGCCGAAGTGCGGGCTGTGTAAGGTCGGGTAGTGACGCGATACGATCCGAGCGATGCGGCTGCGCCACGGGTAATGCGTCGCCTGGCTGCCGGTGAACAGGATGGGCACAACCTTCGCCAAGCCGTAATCGCGAAACACTTCCGGGGTCACGAAATTGGGCCACACGAACATGTCGCCGGCAATTGATGGCGTGTATTCGGCCATCGAGACCGAAATGCCGAAGTAGCCCGCCACGCCCCAATTCGCCATGTTCGCGATCGCCGTCTTGCGTGTCGGGCAGTACGCATCGCAATGCACGAAGCCCAGCTTCGGAACCTGCGGACTGTAGTCCGTGTTTTTCACCTCGGCCTGCACCGTGTAGACGCCGGTTTCGAAGATGGCCAGATCGGGCTCGTGCTGGTCGCAGAGCTGCTGGTAGTCGCATGACCGCTCGTTGACGAGGGTCAAATCAAAGTACTGCGACATGCACCGTTCCTGCTCGCGCATGTGCAGTTGCACGAACGAGGGGAGCTTCGGCTGCAGAAACCGCAACCACAGGAGCTTCGGCTTTCTGTCGGTGCTCATGGAGCCGTCCTGAAAGGTGACCATGCCGCGCAGCCGCGCAAGGCCTTTGATTTCCGTCCGTAGTGTTTGCGCTTGCTGGCAAATGATCGCCAGCATGCCCGCAAGGTTTATCCAATCGCATCATTCGGCCGTTTAGCGACGCCACTTGAGATGCACCGTGGCGGAGGCAGCGTGAGCCCGAAGTCTTGGATCGCGCCCCGGGGCGGTGTCGCGCGGTGGGGCCTCATGGCTCTCTTTGCTCCCAGGTCGTTGCGCGTTCGTTGCTTCCCTGCATAGGTCAGAACCGGGCCGTGTGCTGGCCAAACGGGGGGATTTTCGGCTCGATTTCGTCGGAGATTCGCGGCTCATTCCGGATGGGGCGAATTTTCCATCGGAAAATTCTACTTAGTTCCTGCAAGATCGCTCAGCCCACTTGTTTTCCTAGTCATCCCACATCAACATGAGCGTTCGAGGGTGGCCCACGGAACGGTCACTCTCGAGCGTGCGGACTCCCTTCCTCCCGCACGTCGCTTTGCCCGCCGATCGAGCCAACCCCCGTTGGCAAAGCCGCCTGGATGCGGTCGGTGTCGCTTCCCCTCATCTCCTCGCTACCCCCACCTGCCTACCATGTCACCCAGACGCAAGCCTAAGAAGGCCGCACAGCGCCGTCGTTTTCTCACCCGTACCTCGCGGAAGATCTTCTTGGAGCCGCTGGAAGAGCGGTACATGTTCTCGGTCAATCCGATCGTGGCCGAGAACCAGCTTCCCGGCACGCCGGAAAGCGTGTGGGACGTGCCCGATCCTTCGAGCAACATCGAAGGCTTCGCCGCGCAATTCAGCGTCGACGTGGGCCAAACCGTACAGTTCAAAGTCAATACCGATGCCAGCGCTTACCACCTCGACATCTATCGCATCGGCTACTACCAGGGCGACGGCGCGCGGCTGATCACGACGATCCAGCCGACCGATCTGTCGGATCAGCCGGATCCGAACTTCGATCTGGCGACCAACTCCACCGACGCCAGCAACTGGCACGTCTCTGCCTCGTGGAACGTGCCGACCACGGCCGTTTCGGGCGTGTACGTCGCGGACATCATTCGCGACGACGGCACCTACGGCGAGAATCAGATCATCTTCGTGGTGCGCGACGACGCCAGCACCTCGGACTTGCTGTTCCAAACCTCGGACACGACCTGGGAAGCCTACAACACCTGGGGCGGCACGAGCCTGTACACGCCCGACTACCCGGCAGGCCGCGCTTACGCCGTCAGCTATGAACGGCCGTTCGCCAACCGCACGACGAGCCAGCAGAATTTCTTCTTCGCCGACGAATACCCGATGGTCCGTTACCTGGAAGAGAACGGGTACGACGTCAGCTACACGAGCGGTCAGTACATCGCCATGACCAGTGGCGCCGACATCGTCAACCACAAAGTCTTCCTGTCGGTCGGTCACGACGAATATTGGTCGAGCGAGCAGTTCTACGGCGTCGAGAACGCGCTTGCCGACGGCGTAAATCTGGCGTTCTTCAGCGGCAACGAAGTTTTCTGGAAGACGCGCTGGATCGCGGACGATGCCGGCGATCCGTACGGGACGATGGTCTGCTACAAGGAGACGCTCGATGACTCCTTGACCGACCCGTCGGGCGTCTGGACCGGCACCTGGGCCGATCCTCGCTTCAGCCCTCCCTTGGATGGCGGCATCGCACAGAACTCGTTGACCGGCACCCTGTGGACGATGAACGCGCTCACGACCGACGCCACCAGTTCGACCAGCTTCACGCTGACGTCGAATTACGCGGCCCTGCGTTTCTGGCGAAACACGGCCGTCGCCTCGCTCACCGGCAGCAAAACCTTGACCGTCGGTGACCACACGCTGGGATACGAGGCCGATTCGGATATCGATAACGGTTTCCGCCCGGCAGGTTTGATCGATCTGTCAGCGACGACCGTCAATGCCTCGTCGGTGCTGCAAGATTACGGCGCCACGTTCGCCGCGGCGACGATCACGCAAAACATGACGGAGTATCGGGCGTCCAGCGGCGCGATCGTCTTCAGCGCCGGTACCGTCCAGTACTCCTGGGGTCTCGACAACGATCACGACGTCTACGAAGGCGCCGTCGACAAGAACCTGCAACAGGCCACGATCAACCTGTTCGCCGACATGGGCGTGCAACCGGCGACGATGATGAAAGGAATGGTCGCGGCCACGGCCTCGACCGACCATACCGCCCCCACGTCCACCATCACCTCGCCGCTCCCCGGGGCCACGATTGCCGCTGGCGCCAGCGTCACCATCAAGGGCACGGCCAAGGACACCGGCGGTGGTGTAGTGGCCGGCGTCGAAGTCTCGGTCGACGGCGGCCTCACCTGGCACCCCGCCACCGGAACGACAAGTTGGAGCTATACGTTCACGCCGCGCAGCGCCGGCCAGTTCACGATCATGAGCCGCGCCACGGACGACAGCCTCAACACCGAAAAGCCCGGCCCGGGCGTGACCGTCAATCCGCCGCAAGCCGTGGCCACCTACAACCTGTTCGGCAATACCACACCTACCCTCATCGATTCCGGCGATGCCAACAGCATCACGCTGGGTATGCGTTTCCAATCCGACGTCGACGCTGTGGTGACGGGCGTCCGCTTCTACAAAAGCGCAGCCAATACGGGCACGCATACCGGCAGCCTGTGGACCTCGACCGGCGTACTGTTGGCCACCGTTACCTTCACCAACGAAACTGCTTCGGGCTGGCAGAGCGCCACTTTCTCGTCGCCGGTGCAGATCAAGGCCAACACTCCGTACGTCGTCTCGTACTACGCGCCCAATGGGCACTACTCGCAAACGAACGGGTATTTCACATCGCAGGGGATCGACAACGGCCCGTTGCACGGTTTGGCGTCGGGACCATCGGGCGCCAACGGCCTGTACTCCTATGGCGGCAGCACTTTCCCGGTGACCACGTACGCGCAGGCGAACTACTGGGTCGATGTCACGATCAGTACCGACGTCCCCGTGGACACGACACCGCCGACGGTCGTCTCGTATACGCCCACCAATGGCACGACGACACTGTCGACTGACTCGGGGATCGTGATCAAATTTAGCGAGGCCATTGACCCCGCCACGATCAACGCGACGAATTTCCAGCTGCTGAATCCCAATCTCACCACGGTTCCGCCAGGCTGCTGCGGGTCGCCGGGCGGCTGGTGCAGCGGTTGCCCGCTGTTCCAAGGGGCGCAAACCACGGTTGTTCCCACGACGATCTCATACGACGCGACGCAGGATACCGTCACGCTCATTCCGCTCGCCCCGTTGTCGACGTTAAACACCTATACGGTCCTGGTGAAAGGCGGCGCAAGCGGTGTTGCCGACATGGCGGGCAACACGCTGGCTACCGACAATGCCCAGTCGTTCCTCACGCCAGCTCTACCCGCCTCGACCTGGAACACCGTGTGGAGTAACACGACGACGCCCGGCACGGTCGACTCGGGCGATGCCAACCCGATTGAGGTGGGGATGAAGTTCGTTCCCAGTTCCAACGGCACCGTAGCGGGAGTGAGTTTCTACAAGAGTGCCGGAAACATCGGCATTCATACCGGCAGCCTGTGGTCCTCGACCGGGCAGTTGCTGGCGACCGGCACATTCACCAGTGAAACCGCGAGCGGCTGGCAGGAATTGATCTTTTCGAGCCCCGTGGCGGTAACCGCCGGCACGACGTACGTCGTTTCGTACTACACGAATTCTGGGCATTACGCGGACGACCAGAATTACTTCTCGTCGGCCTACAGCAGTGGTGCGTTCACGGTGCCGGCCGGTGGCGGCGTGTATCTCTATGGCGATGGAGGTTTCCCGACCCAAACGTTCAACAACAGCAATTACTGGGTCGAACCGATTCTGCGAACGGCGCCGCCGGCCGATACCACACCGCCGCTGATTCTTGGCATTACGCCGGCAGCGAGCACGACGAACGTTTCGACGAGCCCCTCGATCACGGTCGCTTTCAGCGAAGCGCTCGATCCGACCACCGCCACGGCGAACCAGCTGCGACTGATGGACCAATACAACCACCTGGTCCCGACTACCGTGACGTACAACGCGACGACTTTCACCGCCACCATCACGCCGACCTCACCGCTAGCTTTCGGCAGCCAGTACACGGTGGTCGTTGCGGGCGGAGCACTCGGCGTGCGCGATCTGGCGGGTAATCCGCTGGCCGCGACCATTGGTTCGACCTTCACCACCGCCGGTTCTCCGGTTCCGGATTCCACCCCGCCGGTCGTGATCGACACTTCGCCGGCCAACGGTGCGACCGGTTACACGGTCAATGGATCGATCGTTGTCACCTTCAGCGAGCCGCTGAACGCGGCGACGATCAACGGTCAGACGGCGAACATCCTGCTCAACGGCGTCACGCGCGTCATGTCGACCGCGACCTACAACGCCGCCACCAACAGCATCACGATCACGCCTACTACGCCGCTCAGTTACGGCCTGAGCTACACGGTATACATTGTCGGCGGCTCGACCGGCATTCGCGACCTGTCGGGGAACGCTCTGGCTTCGAACTTCTCGTCGAATTTCACGACGGCCGCGGCGCCGCCGCCGACGAGTATTTGGAACTCGACGGCGACGCCCGCCTCGACCGAATCCTCGTCGCAGGCGGTGAACGTGGGGGTCAAGTTCGTCCCCAGCACCAGTGGGTACATCACGGGCATCGAGTTCTACAAGGCCTCGACCAATACCGGCACGCATACCGGCAGCTTGTGGTCGAGCACGGGACAACTACTGGCTACCGGCACGTTTACCAACGAAACCGCCAGCGGCTGGCAAACCTTGACCTTCAGTACGCCGATCGCCGTAACGGCAGGTACGACTTACATCGCGTCGTATCTGGCGCCGAACGGGCATTTTTCGGTCAATACCGGCTACTTCAACTCGTCCTACACCAGCGGCATGTTGACCGTTCCGGCCAACGGCGGTGTGTTCACCTACGGCACCACGAATGCCTTCCCCACGTCGACGTACTCAGGCAGCAACTACTGGGTCGACGTGATCTTCAGCCTGTCACCGGGCAATACCAATCCGCCGCAGGTGACATCGATGTCGCCGTCGGCGGGCGCGACGAACGTCTCGATCAATTCGTCGTTCACCGTGACATTCGACCAGCCCATCAATCCGTTATCGCTCACCAGCAGTACGCTGCAAATCGTGGACGGTTCGACCTTGGTCGCCGCGACGATCAGTTACAACTCCAGCAACAACACGGCAACGATTACGCCGCTCGCGCCGCTGGCGAACTCGCATACCTACACGTTGTCGGCGATCGGCGGCATTCCGGGATTGAAAAACGTTGCCGGCGTCAACCTGGCTCAGACCGTCTCGGAAACCTTCACCACGGCCGCGGCTGATACCACGCCGCCCACGGTGACCGGTTTCACGCCCGCGAACTCGGCCACGAACGTATCGACGACCTCGGCGATCACGGTCACGTTCAGTGAGGCGCTGAATGCCGCCACGGTCACGTCCTCGACTGTGATGCTGAAGGACTCGAGCAACAGCGTGGTTCCGGCGACGGTCACCTATAACGCATCGAACAACACGGTGACTCTCACTCCGACTAGCGCCCTGGCAAACTCGGCGATCTATACGATCACGGTCGTCGGGGGCGCCAGCGGTGTCACTGATGTGGCGGGCAATGCCCTGGCCGCGAATGCGACGTCGAGTTTCACGACGGTCCTGGGAACCACGGGCGGCAACAGCACGGCGGGGACTTCGAGCCTCTGGCCTACCACCACTACGCCCGCGACTGTCGATAGCGGCGACAAATCCGCCGTCGAGGTCGGTGTGAAATTCATCCCCAGCACCAGTGGCTACATCACCGGCGTCGAGTTCTACAAGGCCACGACCAATACCGGAACGCATACCGGCAGCCTGTGGTCCTCGACCGGACAGTTACTGGCCACCGGTACCTTCACGAACGAAACCGCCAGCGGCTGGCAAACCTTGACCTTCAGCAGTCCCGTGGCGGTGACCGCCGGTACGACGTACGTGGCCAGCTATCACACGACGGTTGGGCATTACTCGTTCAGCCGGTCGTATTTTACTTCGTCGTTCACCAGCGGTTCGCTACAAGTGCCCGCCAATGGTGGCGTGTTCGTCTACGGCAATAGCGCCTTCCCGACGTCGAGCTACCAATCGAGCAACTACTGGGTCGACGTCCTGTTCACCACCGTCGACACTACGCCACCCACGGTCGTGTCGGTAACCCCTGTTGGGGCTTCAACCGGCGTGGCGACGAACGTGCCTGTCACGGTGACGTTCAGCGAAGCTTTGACGGTGGCCAGCATCAGCAGCAGCACGATCCAGCTGCGCGATTCGAACAACAACCTCGTCGCCGGTACGGTCACGTACAACTCGACGACGAAGACAGCCACTTTCACGCCGACCAGTGCGCTTGCCAACTCGATGACGTATATGTTGACCGTCGTCGGTGGGACAAATGGCGTCAAGGATCTGGCCGGCAACGCCCTGGCGACGAACATCTTCTCGTCGTTCACCACCGCCGCTCCGGTGGATACCACGCCCCCCACCGTTGTGTCGGTGACGCCCGCCGGCGCGGCCACGGGAGTGGCCATCAACACGCCCATCACGATCTCGTTCAGCGAAGCCTTGAGTGCGGCCAGCGTCACGACGAGCACGATCCAGCTACGCAATGCGAGCAATACTCTGGTGGCTGGCACCGTCACGTACAACTCGACGAACAATAGCGCCACGTTTACCCCGACAAGCGCGCTCGCGAACTCGACGACGTACACGTTGACCATTGTCAGCGGGTCGAGCGGCGTAAAGGACGTGGCGGGCAATGCCCTGGCCGCGAACGTCACCTCGTCGTTCACCACCGTCGCCCTGGTCGACACCACGCCACCCACCGTCGTGTCGGTGATGCCGACCGGTGCATCGACCAATGTGGCCACGAATGCCACCGTCACCGTGACGTTCAGCGAAGCTTTGACCGCCGCCACGGTATCGGCCAGCACCGTCCAGTTGCGTGATTCGAACAACAATCTCGTGGCGGGTACCGTCGCTTACAACGCGTCGAACAACACCGCCACGTTCACGCCCGCGAGTGCGCTGTCGAACTCGATGACGTACACGCTCACGATCGTTGGCGGGTCGAGCGGCGTAAGGGACCTGGCCGGCAACGCCCTGGCCGCGAACTTCACCTCGTCGTTCACCACCGTGGCTCC
Organism: Pirellulales bacterium; assembly: GCA_035546535.1. NCBI lineage: Bacteria > Pseudomonadati > Planctomycetota > Planctomycetia > Pirellulales > Pirellulales bacterium. The sequence continues at coordinate 68,531 of DASZWQ010000176.1, forward strand.
GCCGGATACCACGCCCCCCACGATCGTGTCGATCACGCCGGCTGGCGCCGCGACCGGCGTCGCCGTGAACACGCCCATCACGATCTCGTTCAGCGAGGCCTTGAGTGCGGCCAGCGTCACGACCAGCACGATCCAGCTTCGCGACGCGAACAACAACCTCGTGGCCGGCAGCGTTACGTACAACTCGGCGAACAATACGGCCACGTTTACGCCGACCAGTGCTCTGGCCAACTTGACGACGTACACGTTGACGGTCGTCAGCGGCGCAAGCGGCGTAAAGGACGCGGCCGGCAACGCACTGGCCTCGACCGCTACGTCCACCTTTACGACCGTGGCCGATACCACGCCGCCGACGATTGTGTCGGTGACACCGGCGGGGGCTTCAACCGGTGTGGCCACGAGCGCGACAGTGACTGTCACGTTCAGCGAGGCGCTGAACGCCGCGACCATCTCGGCCAGCACGATCCAGCTGCGCGATTCGAACAACAATCTCGTGGCCGGCACCGTGACTTACAACGCCTCGACCAAGACGGCCACGTTCACGCCCACGAGTGCTCTGTCCAACTCGATGACCTACACGCTGACGATCGTTGGCGGGTCGAGCGGCGTGAAGGACGCGGCCGGCAACGCCTTGGCTGCTAACGCCACCTCGTCGTTTACCACCATCGCGTCGACGGCAACGGCGACTTTGTTCTCCACGAGCACGGCTCCGGCGACGCCCGACAGCGGTGACGTCCGTGCGATCGAAGTCGGCGTCAAATTCAGTGCGAACACCAGCGGTTTCATCACCGGCATCCAGTTCTACAAGGCGACGACCAACACCGGCACGCACACGGGCAGCCTGTGGTCGAGCACCGGACAGTTGTTGGCTACCGGTACGTTCACGAACGAAACCGCAAGCGGCTGGCAGACCTTGGTCTTTAGCACACCGGTGGCGATTACCGCCGGCACCACATACACAGCCAGCTACCACACGACGTCTGGTCACTATTCGTACACGTATTCCACCTTCTCGAAATCTTTCACCAGCGGCCCGCTCACCGTGCCGGCCAATGGTGGTGTGTACGTGTACGGCAACAGTGCCGTTCCGACCTCGACGTACCAGTCAACGAACTACTGGGTGACCCCGGTGTTCAGTTACACGCCGCCCGTGGATAAGACGCCGCCGACGGTTGTGTCGGTGACGCCCGCCGGAGCCTCGACGAATGTGGCGACCAGCGCCGCGGTGACCGTCACGTTCAGCGAAGCTTTGAGCGTCGCCAGCGTCACGAGCAACACGATCCAGCTCCGTGATTCGAACAACAATCTCGTCGCTGGCACGGTCAGCTACAACGCAGCGACCAATACGGCAACCTTCACGCCGACCAGCGCCCTCGCAAACTCGATGACGTACATGCTGACCGTCGTTGGCGGAGCGGGCGGCGTGGCCGATACGTCGGGCAATGCCCTGGCGACGAACATTTTCTCGTCGTTCACCACCATGCCCAAGGTCGGCGCCACCAGCACCGTGTGGCCGACGACCACCACCCCGGCCACGGTCGATAGCGGTGACACCGCCTCGGTCGAACTCGGCATGAAGTTTACGGCCAACGCCAACGGTTTCATCACCGGCATCCAGTTCTACAAGGCCACGGGCAACACCGGCACCCATACCGGCAGCCTGTGGTCCAGCACCGGGCAACTGCTGGCGACCGGCACGTTCACCAATGAGACGGCCAGCGGTTGGCAGACTCTGGTCTTTTCGACGCCCGTGGCGATCACGGCCGGCACGACCTACGTGGCCAGCTACCACACGACCGTGGGCCATTACTCGTTCAGCCGGTCGTACTTCACGTCGTCGTACTCCAGCGGAGCGTTCACCGTACCCGCCAATGGCGGCGTGTTCATCTACGGCAATAGCGCCTTCCCGACCTCGAGCTACCAGTCGAGCAATTACTGGGTCGAACCGATCTTCGCACCGCTGGCGAGCTAAGCGGATGACGCAGCGGTGATGCGGTGAGAAGGCAGAGCCGTCATAGGGCAGGAAGGAAATCGATCGGCGGGGGCCGATCGATTTCGGGGAAGCAGCGAGACGCGCAGGGATGCGTCTCGCTGCCGATTTCGACCGATGCTCGTGCGGAACCCCTCCTGCACGCGCCCTCTCTGCTGGCGTGCGGCTGCTAGCGGCGCAATCGGCGTCGCACGGCAAACTCGGTCGAATGCGCCGGCACAGTTCAAGTAACCGGCAAAGTTTCTCGATAGAGACTCCATGTCCGATTGGCCGAGGGGCGATTGTTGCGCGCGGGCCATCGGAGCAGGGTAATGGCGTCGGGGGCAGCAATGCGCGTCCAGACGTCATTCGTCCTAGCCATGGGGGACCACGACGATGCGCGTCTGTCTGTACACGGATTCGGCGCTTCCGCTCTTGGGAGGCCAGGAAGTCGTCGTCGACGCCTTGGCTCGCAACTTCATGGCTCTCGGGCACGAGCCGATCGTGCTGGCGCCGCCACCGCGGCATTTGTCGATGGCCGACCACGAGTTTCCTTACCCGGTGCTGCGTCATCCACGCTTCATCTCGACGCGCCATTTCATGGAGTGGTACAAGCATTGGCTCGGTCGCGCGCATCGGCAGCATCGTTTTGACGTCCTGCACTGCCATTCGATCTATCCGTGCGGTTACCTAGCCGCGCTGTGCCAGGGGAGCCTGGGCATACCGACCGTGATCACCAGCCACGGCGGCGACGTACACCTGTCGGGGTACCGCTTATCGAAGCCGGGCATGCCGGCGCGCTACGCGCGCAGCATCGCGGCGGCCGATGCCTTGATCTCGATCAGCCGCTTTACGTACGACGGCATTTTGCAACTCTGCCCGACGGCGCGAAACATCGTCTCGATACCCAACGGCGTGCACCTCGAACCGTTTTTGCACCAGGCCACGCGTTCCGAGCAGCTCGACCGCCGCATCCAGCGCGGGGAGTACTTCCTGTTCATCGGACGGCTGCACGAGCGCAAAGGTGTCGACGTCCTGCTCGATGCCATGGCGCTGCTTCCCGCGCGGCGCCGCGGATTGCTGGTCATCGCCGGCGACGGCGACGAACGCGACGCGCTCGAAGCGCAGAGCGCCCGCTTGAAACTGCAGAACCACGTTCGTTTCGTCGGCGCGGCCAAGGGAAGCACCAAGACGTGGCTGTTGCAAAACGCGCGCTTCGTGGTCACACCGTCGCGCACCTGGGAGGCTTTCGGCCTGGTCGTGCTGGAAAGCTACGCCGCGGGACGGGCCGTGATTACGACCATGCTGCCCGGCATGATGGACCTGGTCATGCCCGGCGAAACGGGCCTGTTGGTGCCGCCCGAATCTCCGGCCGAATTGGCGCAGGCCGTGGGCACCTTGTGGGAGGACGAGGCGCTCGCCCAGCGCTGTGGCGAGCGGGCCAAGCGCGTGGCGCAGAGTTATGGCTGGCCGACGATCGCCGAGCGCCATCTGGATCTGTACAACGAGCTCATCGGTGCGCCAGCGCTGCGATTGGCGGCGTAGATCCTCAGTAGGGTGCCCTATGGGCACCACAAACGAAGGTTCTCGGGCTGCGGTGCCCACAGGGCACCCTACGGCTCCGGCCGCTAAGCCGCCGCCGGCAACTCGAGCGCTGTGCCGGGCAGATCCAGAAACTCGGCCAGCGAATCCTGCACGCGCTGCCAGTATTTGGGTGCCCACCGCTTGTAGGCCGCCACGATGTCGTCGCGCTCGGCCAGCGCCTGACGAATGTAGTGGGCGATGATCTCATTCCGCTCGGGATACTCGACCACCAGCCGGCTGCGCAAATAGGCCGAGTCGTCGAACAAATGCGAATTCGGTCCCAGCAGACAGGGCACGCCTTCGGCCAGGCTCTCCAGCGGCAACATCGGACAGCATTCCGAGAGCGTGACGTACAAGTTCAAGTGCATCGAGCGCAAATGCTGCTGGATTTCGGACTGCGGAACGGGTTGCCGACGGATGCGGGCGTTCACGCCCAACTCGCGGGCGAAATCCTCGACCAGCGCGTTGGCCCCGGCCACGTGAACGACCGCGCCCGGGATTTCGGTCGTCGCGGCGAGTGCCGCGAAAGGCAACTTGCGCCACACGGATAAATCGACCGCAGCGACACCCAAATGTGGCCCGCCGCCGAGCGGCACAGACGCCGCCTGTGGCACCTTCGCCAGGCCGTGCAGCACAGTCGAGGCGGGAATGTTCTGCCGGCGAAACACTTCGGCCATGCCGGTCTTCGCGAAACCGATCTTCTTGATGCGCCCCGCCGCGACCAGGTGTTTGAGTTCCTTGAGCCTCTGCCAACTGCGCTCCTGGGAGATCATGAAGCTGTTGTACCAGGTGGCATGGACGTCGATCTTGCGCGGTGCGCGCTCGAGCGCTTCGAGCAAATACATGTAGCTCGGCGGCACCTCGGCGAAAACCACGCGCGACGTGCCGGTGGCGAGGATCAGTTCCGCGATGTGCGCGGCCGTTCGTTTCGTCAGCCCATCGAGCACGGGCAAGCAGGCCGGAAACAGATTCACCGTCGAACTATAAACGCCGCGCCACTCGGGCTCGACCACGGCCACGGCCCACGGCGCCGCTCGGGCGTGGCGTGCCAGCCATGCCTGCTCATCCAAGCCGCGCAAGGGATCGGCTCGACGACGGCGTTTATTCAGGTAGCGGCTCAACAGTGACATGCGACGCTAGCTCCCGGTTCCAAAAACGCGTGGGCGTGGTGATCGATATTCGGCCGACAGCAGATAGCCGCCGCGCGGCTTAATTGTCAAGAGCGATCAGATGCTAGCGTGTCGCAGCGCGGGCGACAGTCGCGTGCTAGCATCGCTCCTTATTCAGCCGCCGCGTTTACGCGTTGCGCCGCGCTCTCGGCAGACTACTGGTCGACGCGCCGATAGACGCCCCAGTTTTGCTTCGCAAGGGCCGACAAGAATTCGTCGAACACGCTGCCCGGTGCTCCGACGCCGATGCCGATCGTGTAGATCGACAGCCGGCGACTGTAGTTGACCCGCGTAATCAACTCGACAATTTCGGCCGGAGCGCTGACCTTGCCGCCATGCGGCTCGCCATCGGTGAGGAAGTAGAGCGCCTCGGCGTCGAATCGCAATCCGGATTCGAGTGCGTCGTACGAAGCCGTCATCGAGTTGGCTTGCAGCTGGCTGACCCAGCGGGAAGCCGCCTGCTTCATCTGGGAATTCGCCGGCACCAGTTGCCGCTGCCAGGGATGAACGTCGCTATTGAAGGCCACGATGCTGAATTCCGTCTCCTCGGTCAGCCCGTCGATGGCCTGCAGCAATTCGCGCTTGGCCGCGTCGAGCCGGGGGCCGAGCATGCTGCTGGAAATGTCGATGATGAATACCAGTTTCTGCGCGTAGATCGACAGCCCGTAGTACATCGACGTGCCGCGGCCGCCTGGCCGACCGGCGGCAAATTCCTTCACGTCCTTGCGCTGGACGGGCGCGCCCGGGGCTTGAAAGGTCTTTTCGTTATCCTTCCACCATTGCGTCCAGGCCGCGCTATCGAGGCCCAGGTCCTGCCCCGTGGCCTCGGCGAGATACTGAACGATGTCGCCGCGAATCTCTCCCTTCACTTTTTCGAGGATCGCGATCAACTGCCCGACGGCCGGCGTGCTGCCGATCTTGATCAGTGCCTGAACAACGGAGCGCCGCAGGCCGAACTCGCGATCGAAGGCCGATAACTTGGCAAGCTTTGCCAGTTGCGTGACGTCGTCCGGCTGGCCATGCCCCCCCAACTCGTCGGCGAGCGCCGCAACCACCACGGGCCCGTCATGGCCGTTGGCCTGCTTCTCCAGGTACGCCGTCACGTCGTGTTCGACGTCTGGCAGTGACGAAGCCAAGAGCACCGCCAGCATCGGCAAGGCATTCGGCCCGATCGAACCGCGGCGCGTTTCTTTGCCGACCGTAACCAGCAGGTAGCGGGCGACCTCAGCATTGTCTTTGAAATCCAAGAGCGTGTCGTAGGCGGCGCTGCGCACCTCGGGCGCATCGTCCTTCAATCCTACGCTGACGATCAGCTTGGCAGCGTCGGGCGTGGGATACTTTCCGGCATCGCGCAAGGCCGTGATGCGCTCGAAGACTTGCTTGTTGCGCAGTCGGGTTTGAATGTCCTTCTTGGCGGCGCGGAATTCCTCTTTGGCATCGTTGTCGGCGGCGGCCTCTTTTTTTGCCGCCGTTTTCGCGGCGCTCTTCGGGGCCTTGTCTACGGCGAGCGCCGCAGGCGCCCAGAGGGTTGCGCAAACGAGACAAACAGAGCAACCGGCCAGTGCGATCGCCGCGGCGCGGCGATATTGCTCGAAAGGCAACGGCGGCGCCTGCTTTCTCGACATCAAGATATGCTGTCCCACTAGTGCCGGCACGTTTGTCTCCGGCCGCGTCTGACGCGGCGCATCCGCCACGCTGGCCAAGGGCGGGCATTGCCTCCGGATCCATTGTCCGAGGCGGTGCGAGCCGCGTCAACGATTCGTAGGTCCGGCTCACGAGAAACGCAAATCGGAAATCTGCGACGTGCCTTCTGTAGCCGCCGTCGTCGAGGCGGGGATTCGTTAGCGCATTTCCGTGGTCGTGGAGCACCGGCTACGGAAAACCAATCCTGGGCACATTCCTGTCCAAACCGTCATTTATTCGCCGCGTGCTCATACGGCTTAAGAATCTCGCCCGGCGGGATGCCGGCCATCGGCTCGAAGCCTCCGTCGGCGATTTTGGCGCCCAGCTTCGTCACGGTGCGGAAGTACGCGTCGCTGGGACGCTCGAGCGTGAGCTTCTGGCGCAAGTCCTGGCAGGCCACGTCGCCGGCGGCTTGCAGCAGTGGGTCCTGTTGACGGCCCGCGTAAATTGCCGTGACAAGCATGGTCACAAAGTTCTGCACGCGCAACGAAAGCTGCGACATGCGGCACTGTCGATCGGCCAGTTGCAGCTGATGTTTGCGCATCGCCGCGCTGATCTCGCGCGCCATGTGCTGTAATCCATCGATGGCAAATCGTGCATGCGCGGCCAGCACCTCGGGCATTGTCGGCAAGGGCGCCACCTTCCGGCTGCCAAAGCGCTCGCCAGCCATCCACTTGGCGTAGGGGACCAAGACCGGCGCCAGCTTCTTCAAATGCGCCAGGCTGGCCAGGTTCGGCTCCTTCACCTGCAATTCGGCCAGCACGCGCCCGACCGGTTCGAAGAACGCCTTGCCGTGCTCTTTCACGAGCGACTTGAAGAAGGCCATGGCCAGCATCTCGCCCTCGCCTTCGTAAATGCAAGGGGCGAAATACTCGTGGACTTCATCGCCGAAAAGATGGCCATGCAGAAACGAACGACCGCCGTGTGTTTTCATCAGGAATTCGACGGCCGCTTCCTTTTGCGCCTCGCTGCCGAAGATCTTGGCGATCGTGCATTCCATCTCGCCGCGATAGCCTTCGTCCAAGAGCCACGAGCACCACGCGACCAGGGCGTCGCAAGCGACGATCATGCCCGCCAGTCGCCCGACGCGGCGCTGGACCAGCTCGCGGCGCTCGATCGGCTCGCCATACGTGTACCGATAGCGGGCCCAGGGCAGGATGCTGGCCAGCATCGTCCGCAATCCGCCGGATGCGTTGGCGCACACCGCCACGCGCCCACGATTCAAGCCGTGGTAGGCCACCGTCAGGCCGTTGCCGAATTTCGGCCGCAGCAGGTTCTCCTTGGGAACGCGGAAATCTTTGAACTTCAGCCCGTTGTTGAACGAATGTTTGAGTGCATACAGCCCGTAACGCACCAGTTGAAAGTTCTCGTTCTCCTCGGGCAGGTCGACCAGCAGCACCTCCGGTCGGTTATCGATCAGGCAGACCAGCGCCACGATTCGCCCCGGGAAGGCATTCGTGATGAATAGCTTCTCGCCGTTGACGACATAATCATCGCCGTCGAGGACGGCGCGCGTCTTTAGCGCGGTCATATCCGAGCCGGCGCCCGGTTCGGTCAGGGCAAAGCCGGAGATCCGTTCGCCGCTGGCCAATCGGGTCAGGAAGCGCTGCTTCTGTTCGGGCGTTCCCATTCCATGCAGTGGGTCGACGGCGCCGACGCAGCCGTGCACGCTTCCCAGGCCGGCCAGGGTCGGAAACACCGTCGCCATTTTGGTGAGAAACGGCATGAAGATGGACATTGGTGTCTGATGCCCGCCGTACTCGCGCTCGACGAGCATGCCCCAATAGCCCGCCGCGCCCAGCTCGGCAAAGACGTGCGGCCAAAGCTTGCCGCGCTCGTCCAAGAGCGAGCCGGCCGCGATGTGCCGCCGCACGATCGACAGCGACTCTTCCATCGTCTTCTGGCAGGCCGGCGTTGGCCGCGGCGGCGCCGTTGGCTGGAACAGCTCGAGCGGAAAGTTGTGGTCCCAGACGGCCCGATGAATGGGGCTGGCCGTGGTTTGATAACGCGCCTCGAAGAAGGATTCGACGTGCTCGTCCGCCCGATCGATAGCCCCCGTCGAGCGGGCTTCTTCGGCGCTCTTGCCGCTGAGCTTCAGCGACGCCTCAACGAACGTCTCGGCATCGGACTCGCTCGATCTGGTTTGAGACATGGCGGCCCTCGGCGGAGACGAAGGGCGTAGCGCGCAGCGAACGATCACCGATACAAGCCATGCGGGCGCGCCAGTGCCCAGCGAGCCTCACTTATAACAGAGCCGGCCGAGCCCAGCCAATTTGAATGGCCGGACCCATGCGCCGGGTATGCAGGCTAGCGGCGCGCACATGATGAGTGAAAGAGCGACGTAAGCGGTGCCGCGCAAGCTGCTCCGCCCAACTACTCTGCGCTGTGCGCCACGTTCTCTGGCAGCGCCGGACGCCAGGCGCTCGGCGAGTCGCACGCCACGCAAGGAGCCAGCGTGATCATGCCCGAGCACTTCGGGCAACGGATGTGGCTTTCGAGCGTGAAGTAATGACCGTACGGCACTCCGGCCAGGCAGAGTTGACGGATCGACTTGTCCTCGGCCATGTCGATGCGTTCGACCTCGTCGGGCTTCAGGCCCACCGCAGCGCCGATCCGCTCGTAGTCCGTAATCCCCATTTCCATAAGAGAAATGGCCGCAGCCGCTGCGTAGGGGACCTTGATGCCACGCTGGGTCGGGTGACGCCAGGGACGACGCCGGGGCTTCTTGGCTGCTTCGGGCTGCTTGGTGGCAATGGGCTTTGTCATTTCCGGATCGGCCACAGTCTTCTTAACGGCCTTGGGGCGGGAGGCGGCGGTGGACGCCGCTCGGCCCGCGGGCCTGGTGCGGGTGGGAACTTCCGTGTCCCGGGGTCGCTGGGAACGCCGCGACGGCGCTTTCCGGCGGGTGGGATATTGGTTTCTGCAGTTTGCAGTCATGGGGGGTCTTTTCACAAGGGGGAATCCGTTAAAAACCGCGCAAGACAAGATTTTCTCGATCCGTCGACCGCGCAGATTGAGTTACTTCTTTAGACGTTGCGGGGTTTCAAAGAGTTCACTCGCAACACCCAATAAGGCAAGAAATTACGTCGAAACTCCCCAGTAGCTGGGGTTTCTCGCTGGTCGCCTTACCCCAATGGACCAGCCGTGCCCCCGCCGGACGAACCGATGTAACGCCACTCGGCGAACCGCTCGTTGGTGGGGGATGCGGTTGCGAGGTGAAAACCGCCGCTGAGCCGACTTCGAGCCTGGCAACGCCGCGCCCCTAAAACGCCAGGTCAAAGCCGGCCGTCACGCCTTGCAGCCACAGGCTCCCCTGATTGAAGAGCACGCTCGGGTTGGCCGGACCGACGAGCGGCAACCCCGCGATCTGCGACGTGTTGACCGTCGTGTCGACCTGCGCGCCGGGCCTGATGACGCGGGTGATGTAGGTGAAGTTGTAACCGACCGTGAGGCGAAAGCCTGGCGTCAGGTGGTAGCCCACCTTCAGATCGACTGAGGGAATCAGCGCGAAATGGTTCTGCGTGAAGCTTCCGATGTTCGACGGTTGAGCCAAGAGACCGTTGGGTAGCGTGGCTGTGAACCCGGAGGCCGCGGCGGTGGTGACGCCGTCGATTTTCAAGGTCTCTTGCATGTTGCCCATCGCTAGCCGCCCCTCGCCACCAAACCAGAACCGTCGTGGCGAGCGATATTCGCCGGCCAGGCCGATGTCGCCGCCGTTGAAGTTGTTGCTCGTCGAAAAGTAATCGAAGACCGTGATGTTCGGCCGGGCAGGAAATGGCGGCGGCCCTTCGCTCGAGCGGCTGATGATCGACAGCGATTCGTTCAATTGAAAGAACCGATAGCCGCCCACGATGAAGAACCGTCCTGGCGAAGTGTACTGTCCCAGGCCCCAGCGTCCCCCGGCCCCGGCCGATTGGATGTTGCTGGTCTCGTTGACCGATACCGAACCGTTGATATTGAACGGCACTCCGGCGATGACCGCGTTTGGATAAGCGACCAACAGTGCGCTCTGCGCATTGACCAACGGGTTGCTGTCGAAGAATGGCCGCGCGAGAATTTGACCGGTTGAACCGCCAGTAAACACCGAGGCGGCCGAATAGTTCACCGAGGCCGTCGCCAGCGTCCAGTAGTTCCCTTCCAGGGCGAAGGTCTGCTCATTGTCGAGCCAGATGCCTCCCATCACGCGTCCGCCCGGCCGGAAGCCGCCGAGCACGTTCTGATTGCCGAACAAAACGCTCGTGCCGGGCTGGCCGAGCACGCCCGCTTCGGCCTGCGGTGTGCCGATGGGGCTAGTGGTCACGAGCGCTGGTAGCGAATCGTGCTTGGCCCAGAAGCCGAGAAAATCGAGATTCAAATAGTGCCGCGGCCCGGGCGGGGCATAAGGGGCATAGAGCGGCGCAGCCGGCGGCGCTGCCACGATTGGCGCGCTCATCGGCGCGGCCAGGTAGCCCGGCCCGCCCGGTACGGGACAGGTCGTGGGGGCGCCCATCATGGGCGACATGAACTGCGTGAGTGAAATCTCGCCTAGCCCAGGCAGCACGAAATCGGGAATCGTCGACGCGCCCGAGGTCTGCCGTGGCTTGCCGGCCAGACGATCGAGGCGGCGCAACACGATGTCGGCGCGGTTGCGGTCACTGGCCGTTTGGGCTCGCCGCGCCACGTTGCGCGCGTCGGTCTCCATCAAGGCCAGGTTGGCATTCCGATTCTCACCGCGGGCGATCGCGGCCACGCCCAACTCCAGCTCGTCGAGTACGGCGGTAATCGATCGCTCTTCGGGCACCGGCACGAGCGGGGTCGAGGAGACATCCCCCAGCAGGCGCGGCGCGCCCGCCGGTTCTTCGTAGCTCGCCCGCTGCACGCGCGGCGCGTCGTCGATCGCCCCATCATCCAGGGATTCGTCTTCGAGCCGATCGGCCACGTGTCGTCGCGGGGCACGTTCCTCGGCGTGCAAATATTGCTCGTGAATCCAGCGATATTCGCCGTCGGGGGGCGTGATCTTGTACCATTCCGGTTTGCCGCCGGTCTCGCTGCGCGGCTGCTCCTCGGCCAGCTCGACGGTGTCGCCGCGCTCGAGAATGATCTGCACGGCGTCGCGGCGCGCATAGAAACGGCTGCCGACACCGATTTCGGCGCGCTCGTCTTTGATCCGTGCCGTGCCATTCGGGCCGATCTGGACCGAGTCGACCGACACCAGGCTGAAGCTGCCGCGCGGCGGCCGTATGCGACACCAGCCGCCGGCGTCGTAGCCGAGAACTTCTACGCGATCGCCACGGCGCAGAATATCGGTGGCGTAGTATTCCGTGCCCGGCCCGCTGCGCACGTGGACGCTGTCGGCGTCGATCGTGGCCTCGAATGGCTCGGCGGCGTGGGCAGCAAGAGCGGTCGACAGCGCAAGCGCCATCACCGCCAGCCGCGCGACCCAATTCGCAGTGCTGAAGAGAGCCATGAATCCGCGCACTCGTTCGGCAGGCCGTGCCGCGCGCAAAACAGGCAAGCGCCGCACAGGCTCCGAGGCAAAAACGTGATCGATTAGCGCAAGGTAGTTAGCACGCCAGAACGGCGTCTTGTTTCGAGAGGAGGCGAGTAGATAGCTGAACGCCCGTCACGGTGCAAGATCAATCCGCCCCCGGCCCGCCCCAACGCCACCACAGAGGGCGCGGGGCGGGCGACAGCAGCCCATCCGCTAGCGGCTGCCGAACAGCCGCGGTCGCCAGAGCCTGGCCGGCGGACGGTGTTTGATCTTCGCGGGTTGGAACCGCAGCTCGCCTTGCAAGAAATTCTCGGTCTCGCGCAGAAATTTCTGCCGCAGCTCGGCCGTGGTGCGTTGTCGTCGTTTATTTCGTAAGGGAGGTTCGGAAAGTAACACGGTTGACTGCCCTCGTATTAAAGCCGCGATCGAGCGCAATCGCTTCGACGCCGCTTGGTTTGTGAATCCGTGGAAATAAAAAAGGCCCGACTGTCTGGCGTGACAATCGGGCCTTCTTGGAAAGCCTGACGGATTCCTGGTCCGAATCGTCACGTCGCAGGAGGCTGTGCCGTGCGGTGCATGCCGAGCGCGCTGTCCCACGCGCTGCGGTCGAAGTCGCCAGCGGCGGTCATGGCCATGAAGACTTTCACCGGGAATCTCCGCGTGACTGATAATCCAGGAAGATCAAATCGACGGGTTTTCCGGCCTGGCGCCCGGAAACATCCGCCGCACAGGAGATAGAGAGCCGCCGGTTACGGACAAGGTTCGCGCGGCAGGAAAACGGCCCGGCGTAATAACTATTGACCGAACACCGACGAGAATCTTGTAGAATCTCTACAGAAAAAGCGCCATCGATCGGCTTTATCTCATGTCCAACGTCCCCACCAGAACTTGGAAAAGCCGGTTTCAGTTCCGGTTGAGCACGTGGCTGGTGCTGATCGGGATCATGGCATGGGAAATGGCGCTTCGCCCTCGGGCTCGTTTGATCTACTCGACTTCGTGGACCGGATATAGCGAGTTTGGAACTCGCGTGGATGATTACGCCACGTGGACGTTTCAAATGTCGGGCAACTCGGCCGGCGAAAATGTCTTCTTTGGCGCCGTGCTCGAAATCAGTCCTTTTCCAGCAGTGCTGTACCCGGCTCTCGCCGTGCTTACCTTCATCGCTTGGAAGTTCTTTCAGCAAAGACGCATGCGGCGGTGCGAGCGGGCAATCGATGCGCCGGGGCGCTCGTGATGTGAATACACCAACTCGAAGCGCTGGCGAGGGTGTTTCGGCGACGGGAGCACAAGGTTAAACGCCCCTTGCTTGCGCTGCGGGCTGGTAAGCAATCCGTGTGCCGCGTGCCATGCTTTTCGCCGCAGGCGATAAGCATGCCGTTTCGGGGTTTGTCACGAAACGGGTTTACGGAACCCTGACTTGCGGCGCGGACTAAATCCGTCCAATCGGTTGCCGCGAGGGCGCGGAGCAGGAGACCGATCGCCTCATTGACAGCTTTCAGCGTTATTGCGACCTTTCGTGGCACCCACCGCCAAGCTGCAGAATTAGTTCTTCGCCGATGCCGCCATCAATGGCGGTAAACGTGTCCTCGCCGCACCTGGTGAATCCGCACTTCTGCAAAACCCGAATCGATGCGATATTCTGTTTTGCGACCCGTGCGTAAAGTGGTCGCGCTGTCGCGTGCATCAAAAACTGTGACAGCGCCGCACTGGCGATACCCCGACCCCAGTATTCTTTTCCGAGCCAATAGCCGACTCTCGGTTCGCGGCATTGTTCCCAACCAACGACGTTTCCGGCTACTTCTCCCTTCACGACAATGGTCTTGAGGATGGTGGTCCCGTCGGACATGATTTTTGCCCAGTGGACCATGAATTCGTCGCGCGCACGAGCAGGGAAAGCAGCCATACACGTCGCGTCCGGGTCGAGCTGTTGCTCGAAGAAGATCGGGAGATCGCTCGCATCGACATCTCGTAAAGAAACATCGTTCATGCGTCCGCTCCATCCACGGGGCACAATTGTCGCAACGGTCGGCCGAGCTGCGACCCGCAACGCGCCAACGCTCCGCGCCACTTACGCCAGAATCTCGCGCACCACGTTCCCGGCCACGTCGGTCAGCCGGAAATCGCGCCCTTGAAAGCGATACGTCAAGCGCGTGTGGTCAATGCCAAACAGATGCAGCATCGTGGCGTGCAGATCGTTGACGTGTACCGGATTGTCGACCGCTTTGTAGCCCAATTCGTCGGTGGCGCCGTAGCTGATGCCGGGCTTGATGCCGCCGCCGGCCAGCCACATCGAGAAGCCTTGCATGTGATGATCGCGGCCGTTGCCCTGCGCCATCGGCGTGCGGCCGAATTCGCCGCCGTAGACGATCAACGTCTCGTCGAGCATGCCGCGCTGCTTCAAATCGGTGATCAAAGCCGCGGCGCCGCGGTCGACCTCGGCGGCTGTTCCCTTGACGTGCTCCTTGACGGCGCCGTGATGATCCCAGTCGCGATGATAGAGCTGAATGAACCGCACGCCACGCTCGGCCAGGCGACGGGCGAGCAGGCAATTAGCGCTGAACGACCCGTCGGCGCCCTGCGTGCCATACATCTCCATGACGTGCGCCGGTTCGTCCGACACGTCGAGCAAGTGCGGCACGCTGGCCTGCATGCGGAAGGCCATTTCGTACTGGCTGACCCGCGTGGCGATCTCGGGATCGTCCAAGGTTTGATTCGCCTGCGTGTTGAGCGTCTTCACCGCGTCGACCAGCTCGGACTGTCGCTCGCGATCCACTCCCGGCGGATTGCTGAGATACAGCACCGCGTCCCCTTTGGAGCGGAATTCGACGCCCTGAAACCGGCTTGGCAAGAACCCGCTGTGCCACATCCGCGCGGCGATCGGCTGTGCCTGGCCGAACTTGCCCAGTGAAGTCATCACGACGAAACCGGGTAGATCGTCGCTGTCGCTTCCCAGCCCATACGTCAGCCAGGCCCCCATCGATGGCCGGCCCGAGATCGTGGTGCCGGTGTTCATGAAGGTGTGGGCCGGATCGTGATTGATAGCGTCGGTGTGCAGCGAGCGAATGATGCACAGCTCGTCGGCCACGGCGGCCAAATGCGGAAAGACGCTCGAGATTTCCTGGCCCGACTGACCGCAGCGCACAAACGGATGTTGCGGCGCCAGGCACGTCAGCTTCGCGTTTTGCAACTGCGCGATCGGCTGCCCCTTGGTGTACGACTCGGGCATGGGCTGCTTGTCCATCGCAGCCAACTTCGGCTTGTAGTCGAACGTCTCCAGGTGCGACGGACCGCCGGCCATATACAGATAGATGACGCGCTTGACGCGCGGGGCGAAATGCAGCGGTCGGACCACGCCTGGCCACGGACCATCGGCAGGCACGGCGGGCGCTGTCGGCAAGTCGCCAGCGCGCAGCAAGTTCGGCGCGCCGAGCGACGCCAGCGCGAGCGCTCCGACGCTGGTGCCCGCGCGCCCCAGAAACGTGCGGCGGCAGATTTCGCGCTTCAAAGCGTCACGGTCGGTTGAGTTGAGCCGGTGCGGAGCATTCATACTGATTCACGTCAACGAGTATTCTGGGTGCCACTGGTGGCTTGTCCACCAGTGTTTTTCATGGAAGCCTTGCACTGGTGGGCAAGCCACCAGTGGCACACAGTTGCTGACTCGAGGTCTTGTTTCACATTCCGAAAGGGTCGCCTTAATATCGCGAAATTGTTTCGTGCAGATTCAGAATCGCCCGTGCGACCGACGTCCAGGCCGCCAGCTCCGCAGGATCGAGATCCGCGGGCACGCGCCATTCGCCTACGGCGATCAGCTTGCGTGCCTCTTCGACGTTCGCCGAGTAGTGCCGTCGATGCTTTTCCAAGAGCGCGACCAGCACGCGCAGCTCATCCCCCGTGGCCGGCCGCGTAGTAGCGTGGCGAAACGCCCATTGAATGCGTTCTTCCGGCGGTAGCGCGGCTTGCCGTAGCATGTTTTCGGCAAACACCCGGGCCGTTTCCACGAAGATGGGGTCGTTCAACAGCACCAGGGCCTGCGTCGGTGTGTTCGAGCGATTGCGCTCGGCAGTACACTCCTCGCGCGTTGGCGCGTCGAAGGCCAGCAGGCTGGGATGCAAGAACGTCCGGCACCAATAGGTGTACAACCCGCGGCGATACAAATCCTGGCCGTGGTCGGCTTCATATTCGCGCACCGGAAAGTTCAGATGCGCCCAATAGCCGCGCGGCTGATACGGCTTGACGCTGCGACCGCCGATCTTGTCGACCAAGAGTCCGCTGATGGCCAGCGCGTTGTCGCGCACCATCTCGGCGTCGAGCCGGAACCGCCCCTGCCGCGCGAAGAGCAAGTTGTACGGATCCGCGTGCAATGCCTCGGGCGAAGCATGAGACGATCGGCGATAAGCGTGCGAGCTGGTGATCAGCCGCAGCATGTGCTTTACGTCCCAGCCGCTGTCGATGAACTCGGCCGCGAGAAAATCGATCAATTCCAGGTGCAGCGGCCAGGAGCCTTGCGCGCCCAGGTCGTCCAAGGGTGCGGTCAGCCCGCGGCCGAAGGCCAACTTCCATAGCCGATTCACGAACACGCGGGCCACGAGCGGGTTGTCGCGGGCGATCATCCAATTCGCCAGGTCGAGCCGCGTTGCCCGCCGCCCATCGACATCGAGCGGCTTCAGGAATCCTGGCGTGGCTGGTGACACGACCTCGCCCGACTCGTTCAGCCAGTTACCGCGCGGCAGAACGCGCGTCACACGTGGCTCGCCCGCCATCGCCACCAGCGTGCGCAGGATGCCGTCGTCGACCTCCTTGCGCTGTTTTTCGAGCGCCGCCAACTGCTCGCGCGCGGGATTCAGAAGCGGTGCAATGCCGCGATGGTGCTTCGCGATCGTTTTTCGTTCGTCGTCCGTGCGCTCGGTCGGCGCCTTGGCGACGATCGGTGCGATGTCGGCCGGCACGTCGGCCTCGATCACGCGAAAGTAAAAGCCGGCGCCGCCTTCGGCATTCACCACCTTCAATA
The DNA here is from genome assembly GCA_035546535.1 of Pirellulales bacterium. Lineage (NCBI taxonomy): Bacteria > Pseudomonadati > Planctomycetota > Planctomycetia > Pirellulales > Pirellulales bacterium. Next base: position 85,414 of record DASZWQ010000176.1, read on the forward strand.
ACAGGTGATTCGTGCCCGGATGAAGCTGGATAGTGACCTTGTCTTGATCGGGTTTGAGCGGGCGTTTTTTCCGTTCGGTGAGAACCTCTTTGCCGTCGTGCCAAACGCGCAGCGCGTCATCGCTGCCTAGCGAAATCACAAGCGGCGTGGCCCGCGGCGACTCGATCGCGCGGTACAAATAGACGGCTCCACGCTCGGCCGGCAAATCGTGCGGTGCGGCATCGGCCCACTCGGCGTGAGGCGTCCAGCCGAGAGCGCCGTCGGCGAACTTTGCCGCGAGGTCGACGCCTTTTTCCGGTCCGTACGCCGTATCGAAGGCCACATCGAAATTGTCGGCCTTGAACGGCCCAACCGCTTGCCACGTGGCCAGCGCCGGCGGGTGCGCAAGCTGCTCGCGAGCCATCGCTTCCCAGGCGGTTTGCGCCGTATCGAGCTCCGGCGTTTGCACGTCGAGCGTCGTCCGCACCGCGGCCAGCGCGGCGTCGATCTCGGCCAGCTTCTTTTCCTGGTCGGGCTTCGGCACCGGGAAGGCCGGGCCGGGCAGCGCCACGGGCTGTTCTTGCACGTCGGCAAAAAACGCCGCGAAGCTGTAAAAGTCCCTGGTCGTGAAGGGATCGTACTTGTGGTCGTGACACTCGGCGCAACCGAGCGTCGCGCCCAGATAAACCGTCGAAGCGTTGCGCACCCGGTCGGCTGCGTACTTGGCGATATACTCCTTCGGCTGTGCGCCCCCTTCGGTGGTCGTCATGTTCATGCGGTTATAGCCGGACGCTACTTTCTGCGCGAGCGTCGGCTGCGGCAGCAGGTCGCCGGCCAATTGCTCGACGACGAACCGATCGAACGGCATGTTCGTGTTGAACGCGTCGATGACGTAATCGCGATAGGGGGCCACGTCGCGATGGTTGTCGCCGTGAATGCCCGTCGTATCGGCGTAGCGGACCAGGTCGAGCCAGTACATCGCCATGCGTTCGCCGAAGTGGGGCGACGCCAACAGCGCGTCGACGAATCGTGGAAACGCATCCTCGTGCGCGTCGTTCACAAAAGCATCAACTTGCTCAGACGACGGTGGCAATCCCAAGAGGTCGAAGGAGAGCCGGCGGGCAAGCGTCACGCGATCGGCTTCGGCCGCCGGTGCAATGCCCGCCTCGTTCTGGCGGATCGCCAGAAACGCATCGATTGGGTTGGCGCCTGAGTTCAGCGGCAGCCGCGGTCGCTCGATCGGCGTATACGACCAATGCTCTTGCCATGGAGCGCCGGCCGCGATCCAAGCGCGCAACAGCTCGATCTGTTTCGGCGTGAGTTGCTTGCCCGTGACCGGCGGCGGCATCCGCAGCGACTCGTCATCGGTCGTGACGCGCGCCAGCACTTCGCTCTGGTCGGGCTTGCCCGGCGTGATCGGATGGTGATCGCCCGTGGCCGCCAGCGCGCCCGCCTGTGTGTCGAGGCGCAGGTCCGCCTCGCGTTTGTTCTTGTCCGGCCCGTGGCAGGTGAAGCAATTCTCGGACAGGATCGGGCGGATATCGCGATTGAACTTGATCGCGATATCTTCGGCGCGCAGGGCACTTGCGAGGAGCGTCAACACGGCGATCGACAGCGAAGATGCAGACGCGCGAATCATGGTGCAGCGTGCGATCATGCGGCTGGTCGCGATCCGAGGTCGGACCAGGCAGGCGGTCGCGAGCCGGGCAGGTAGGTGTGCGTGGAAAGCCAGGGCAGGTATTCAGGTCGTTTCCAGTTTAACAGCGCCCCCGGGGGCCACAAGTTTTTCTCGAGCCGCGTGAATCGCAGGTGCTCATCTGCCGGACGTCGAACGGCCCGCACCGCAAGGGTATGATCAACGGGCACGTCCCACTCCGATCGCATTCCGGAAGCAACCGCGATGAAAACCGCCTCGGGCACGACGCTGATTGAAAATGGCCAACTGATCGACGGTACTGGTGCGCCGGCCGTCGCGGGCGCCGCGGTGGTGGTGCGCGATGGCCGGATCGAATACGCCGGCAGCGCGGCGGGGAGGCCGGCCTTACCGCCTGAGGCCGCGCGTATCGACGCTGGCGGGGGCACGATCATGCCGGGCCTGGTCGAAGCCCATTTTCATCCCACCTATTTCGACGTCGCCGAACTGCAGGACCTGGATATCAAGTATCCGGTCGAGTACGTCACCCTGCTGGCGGCGAGCAACGCGCGGCTGGCGCTTGAATGCGGGTACACCGCGGCGCGCAGCGGTGGCAGCCTCTTCAACATCGACGTGTGGCTAAAAAAGGCGATCGAAGCGGAGCTCACGCCCGGCCCACGCCTGGCCGCAAGCGGTCGAGAAATCTGCGGCGCCGGCGGACTAATGGATTGGAATCCCGACTTTCGCAAGATCGGCATGGAGGGCCTCGTGCTGTTGATCAACGGACCCGACGAGGGGCGCCGGGCCGTGCGCAAACTGGTCAAAGATGGTGTCGAGTGGGTGAAGACCTATCCCACGGGCGATGCCGCCGCGCCCGATACGAACGATCACCACACGCTGTGCATGACCTTCGAAGAGATGCACGCCGTCGTGGCCGAGGCGCACAATCATCGGATGAAGGTGACGGGCCATTGCCGCGCGACCGAAGGGATCAAGAACGCGCTGCGCGCCGGCTACGACACGCTGGAGCACGGCACGTTCATGGACGCCGAGGCGCTCGACATGCTGCTTGAGCGTAATACGCCGGTCGTGCCTGCCCTGCAGTTCGAACAGGCGAGCATCGTTCGCGGACCCGAGTTCAAGCTGCCGCAGGCCGTGATTGACGGTCATCAAGAAACGCTCGAGGGGGGCGCCGAATCGGCACGCATGATTCTGCGGGCCGGCGGCCGCATCGGACTGGGCGGCGATTACGGCTTCGCCTGGAATCCGCACGGTGATTACGCCAAGGAGATCAGCTTCTTTGTCAATTATGTCGGCTTCACGCCGCTCGAAGCCATCCGCTCGGCCACCAAGATCGGCGCCGAGATCATGGGCCGCGCCGACGAGTTCGGCACCGTCGAAACCGGCAAGCTGGCCGACCTGCTGATCATCGACGGGGATCCGATCGCCGACATTCGCGTGCTCGAAGACCGCTCGCGTTTTATCGCCGTCATGCAAGGAGGCGTGTTGAAAGCGGGCCGGCTGTTGCAGCCCGCCGTCGCTGGCTCGCCACACGCGACGAATGGCGCCGCCGCTGCGCAGCAGGCGCGCGTGTAAGAGAATGCATCCGCAGATTGCGCACATTTCCGCAGATTCATTTACTAGCCACAGAGTTCACAGAGAGCACAGAGGAGTAACGGATCGACAGAGTGCGCTTCGTTGCGAGTTGTCAATTCATCATTCAGTAGTGCCAAGTCACGTGTTAAGGTCCGGTTTCAACGCAAGGTGTTGAGCCGTCGTGGAGTACGGCGACGATTTGGTGGACGATCCAATCCAGCATGCGTTTGAAGCGTAGTCGTTCGAGGTGCAACGT
>DASZWQ010000177.1 GCA_035546535.1 Pirellulales bacterium
TTCGTCGCCGTGGCACTGATCCTACGAAACTTGTGGGTCTGGATTCATCAAACATGTCTGGCAGCAGGGACTGGCGACCACCCGACGTTGCACCTCGAACGACTACGCTTCAAACGCATGCTGGATTGGATCGTCCATCAAATAGTCGCCGTACTCCACGACGGCTCAACACCTTGCGTTGAAACCGGACCTTAACACGTGACTTGGCACTACTGAGTGACGATCTTCAGGGTCGCGACGAACCGCCGGTAGCCCAGGCGGACATGCTTTCCAGTGGCGACGGCAGCGCTGTGCCCCAAGCGTTCAAGGCCAGGAAAGCTACCGATAAGGATTTCTGGAAAACACACGAGAGCGCTGTTCGCGAGTTTGTCGATCCCGAACGATATGGGCTGGTTCAGGACGCCGAGCACGTTGCGGGGTTTCTCGCGCACCGTATCGGATCCCGCCTTGATGCGCAGGCTGCCCCCGTTCTCCACGTGCCCGATCGGGTGGAGCTCGTCAGTCTGCTCAAGTTTTCCGAGCCGCGCGTGTATGTCTCGGATTACTTGCCGGCGATGGACGAGCTGCGCGATGCGCCGACGCGGCCGTTGGACGCCTTTGAGCAGCAGGGCCTGGCAGCGCTCAAAAATGGCGAAGACATCGTCAGCGAGGACAAGCCGCCGACCATTCGCGCGCTGGGGGCCCTGCGGGCATTGAAACAGTGCCTGCAATGCCACACGGTCGAAGAGGGGCGCTTGCTCGGAGCTTTTTCCTATCGCTGGGGCCCGGCAAAACCCACGCCGCAGCCCGTGCCGCCGACGCCCGACGCGACTTAACGGGGAGCGTGGGCATTGCACCGGAGCTGGGTTTCCTTCACTAGCCCGAAGCGCCCGCGAGGGTGCTTCTACGGGCCAATCCCTCGCTGTCGCGTCGGGCTGGTGTTGCAAGCCATCTTTCGTACGCCGAGATCTTCGGCCCGCCCGGCGTTTGCTTGCAATGCGCCCCCCGGCTGGACAGAATAGCTGGCGTATTCGCCGCAGGCGGACCCGTCGGACAGATGCCGGGCTTTGAAAGCCCTCGCCGCTCGACCGGTTGCTAACTTTCGCGGCTTGCGACACGCCCGACTCTCCCTCCCGCCTTTTGCCTCCAGACGCTTGAGGAGTCTTTTGCCGTGAAACAACGCTCCGCGCCCACGCGACGCACATTCTTGAAGGCTTCGGCGGCGGCAACGCTGGCCGCGCCGACGATTGTCCCTTCGACCGTCTTTGCCAAGGACGATCAACCGGCGCCCAGCGACCGCGTGGTCGTCGGGTCGATCGGCGTCGGCGACCTGGGACGCCGGCATCACCTGGCCAACCATCTGATTCCCAACAAGCGCGTTCAGATGGCCGCCGTCTGCGACGTCGATCGCAATCACCGCGACCAGGCCGCGCTCGACGTTCTGAACCGCACCGGCAAGAAAGTCGACATCTACAAGGACTTTCGCGATCTGTGCGATCGCCAGGATATCGACGCCGTGTTGATCGCCGTGCCCGACCATTGGCACGCCCTGATCTCGCTGTACGCGATGGAGTCGGGCAAGGACGTCTATTGCGAAAAGCCGTTGACGCTCACCATCGACGAAGGCAAGAAAATGGTCGAGGTCGCGCGGCGCTACGGCACCGTGTTTCAGACCGGCAGCCAGCAGCGCTCGGACAAGCGCTTCCGCCAGGCGTGCGAACTGGTGCGCAACGGGCGGATTGGCAAGTTGCAACGCGTCGATACTTACATCGGCGATATCGACGGCGGCACCTGGCAGCCGACCACCACGCCTCCGCCCGAGCTGGATTGGAACTTCTGGCTGGGACCAGCGCCGTGGGCCGAGTACTCGCCGAACCGCTGCCATTATCAATTCCGCTGGTTCAGCGATTACTCGGGCGGCAAGATGACCGACTGGGGCGCGCACCACAACGACATCGCGCAGTGGGGCATGGGGACCGACGGCACCGGCCCGGTGAAGGTCAAGGGCCAAGGCACGTTCCACGAGAACGGCCCGCACGACGTGCCGGGCAAGTTCGACGTAACGTACACCTACGCCAGCGGCGTCGAGCTGACGTGCCATTCCGACGGTGAAAACGGCATCAAATTCACCGGCAGCGACGGCTACGTATTCGTCAGCCGCAGCCAGATCACCGAATCGTCGCATCGCGACATTCTGCGGACCGAATTCAGCGACAAAGACGTGCGGCTGTACGTCAGCACCGATCACCACAACAACTGGCTCGATTGCATCCAGAGCCGCGAGCGCCCGATCTGCGACGTCGAAATCGGCCACCGCTCGTGCACGATCTGCCACTTGGGCAATATCGCCATCAAGCTCGGTCGCGAGCTGAACTGGGATCCTGAGAAGGAAGTTTTCGTCAATGACGAGCAAGCCAACCGCATGCTCAGCAAGCCGATGCGGGCCCCGTGGCATATTTAGCGGGAAAGTAGTCAGTAGCCGGTAGTCAGTAGTCAGTAAGAAAACTTTGGACCACCGGTTACCGCGAACAAAACTAATTAGCCGCCGGGCCTGCCCGGCGTTCCAAAACAAAAAAGCATCGCCGAAGGACATAACCATGGACACCATCGCACAGATTTCCGAACAGTTGGGATCCTCCGAACAGGCCACGGCGTTCAAAGCCCGTCGCGCATTGGCCGTCCGTGCCGCGGCCGCGGGCGCGCCTGGCAAAGAAGCCGAGCGGACGGCGCTCGCCGCCGAGTTGGCCGGTTGCCTGGTCGCCAAGGGTGAAGGGGGCGACAGCAAAAAGAAAGAGCAGCCGCCACGCTATTCGGTCGCGGCCCGCAACGCCATTTGTCGCACGCTGGCCGAAGTCGGCGGTGACGCTGAAGTCGCCGCCCTGGTGCAGACCTTAGCGGACTTCGACGTGCGCGAGATGGCCCGCTTCGCCCTGGATCGCATCCCCACGGCCGACGCCGCCAAGGCCTTGGCCGAGGCCGACGACAAGCTGGTCGGCGAAGAGTTCCGCGTGGGCGTGACTAACGCGCTGGGCAAGCGTCGCGACGCCGTGGCGGTCGAAGCACTGAAGAAGGCCACGACCGACACCAGCAGCGAGATCCGCCTGGCCGCCGCCGAAGGATTGGCCCTGCAGCCGGACGCCAGCGGCGACGCCGCGATTGTGGAAGTCCGCAAGCAACTCGGCCCCGCAAGCCCCCGCGCCGCCAAGCGGATGGACATCGCGCGGCTGCAACTGGCGGCCACGCTGGCCAAGGCGGGTCAGAAGGACGCCGCCCGCGGCATCTATCAGGGCCTGGCCTCGGACGGGGCCGACGAAGCGCAAAAGAAAGCCGCGAAGAGTGCGCTTGAGCACCTCGGGTAGCGTGCGAATGACGAATGTAATGTCGAAATTCAAAGGGTGAACGACGATAGATCGTTCGTCATTCCGTCATTTGATTTTCCTTCGACATTTGAATTTCGACATTCGACATTGCCACGAAATCCTATTTCGCGGCCGCCGGCTTCTTCTGCTCGAACATCCACGGCAACGCGCCCTGCGGATCTTCGTAGGCCGGGGTCCAACTGTCGTGGCCGACGCCGGGTAGTTCGCTGTATTTCACGTTACCGCCCGCGGCCCGCACGGCTTCGACCATCGTGCGGCTGAGCGACGGTGGTACGACTTTATCGTCGCTACCGTGTACGGCCCAAATCGGCAACTTGGCCAGCTCAGCGGCGTCGTTGGGATCGCCGCCGCCGCAGATCGGCACCATGGCCGCGAACCAATCCGGGTGCCGCGCCGCCAGGTTCCACGCGCCGAAGCCGCCCATCGACAGCCCCGTGAGATAAACTCGTGCGGGGTCGATTGGATATTTCTTCAGCGTCTCTTGCAGAACGGCTTCGGCGACCTGCATCTGCTCCGAAACACCCGTCTTGTCCGGCCCGCGGGCGACCCACAGCTTCCCCTCGCGGCATTGCGGCGCGATGAAGAAGCAGGGGAACTTCTTCTGGTACTCGGGCGTGGCCATCAGTGTCGGCAGATATTTCAGTTGCGCGACGTTGTCGTCCCCGCTTTCGCCGCGGCCGTGCAAGAAGAGCACGACGGGATACTTCTTGCCTGGCTCGATCGTTTCGGGCGAAAGCAGGCGGTAGCGGAACGTCTCGTTCTCGTACGGTCCACCGGTGAACTGGTAAGTACGTTCGGCGAATTTCGAAATCACTTCTTCACCCGGTTCTTGGGACGCGGCAAGCGCGCAGGCGGCGACGAGCAGTAAAGCGTGCATCATTGTGGGCATCCGTAGGCAAAGGACCGTCTCCGCCCTCTTCTCGCAGTGCACCCATGGTAGTGCAAACGATCGAGCGGGGAAAATCCGGGACGCCCTGTAGCGAGAGCTGCGACGGTGCGATCGGACGAGCTGGTCAAGATGGGGGCGTGTAGCAGCGAGGCCTGAACACGCACGCGGACTGAGGATTACCGGAGCCGGCTAACCCTTCACGCGCTGCGGAATCGTGAACGAGTAGAGCATCGTCACGGCGCCGGCCGAGAGCAGGCTCCAGGGAGCCCAATCGGGCGGTTTGATGTCGCGCCCACCGCGGTTTTCTGTTGCGCTGGCGCCGCCACGCGACGACATGATGAAGTCGTCGACGACCAGGCATTCCGCGCCGATGACCAGCAGGCAGAAGCCCACGGCAATGAAAAATGACCGCCACATGCAGGTGGTCTCGTTCCGAGCGGTGCGCCCCGGCTGACAAAGGACGGTTCGACGCGGCGCAAACGCCTGGACCGTCTGCTGGCATTCATCGACAGTCGGGCGCGCCGGTCTTCAGGGTTTGCCGGCGTCGCGGCATTCACCGCACGACCGGACACGTGGTTTTGACGATCGCGCCAGGCGCGACCGGCCGGGCGGGCCGTATGTGCCGGCGATTTCGGCTACCTCGAAATGCGCCCCCTGCTCTGATACGATCAAAGGCATCTTCGGCCTGCCGGTCATGATCCGCCAGGCCCGCTTTTTCGCTACAGACGGACCGATTGCCATGCCACTTGATCCCTACTCTCCTTGCCCGGCCGGAACGGGCAAGAAGCTGAAATTCTGCTGCGCGGACCTGGTGGGCGAGCTGGAAAAAATCCAGCGCATGCTCGAAGGAGACCAGCGGCTTGCCTGCCTCGAACACATCGAGAAGTTGCAAACCAAATACCCCGGCCGTGCCTGCTTGATGACCTCGCAGGCGCTCTTGCTCTTGGGCCAGGGACGCAAAGACGACGCCAAGCGGGTTATCGACGCCGTGCTGGCGCAGGCCGCGGCCAACCCGGTGGCGCTGGCCGAATCCGCGCTTGTGACGTTCGGCGAGGGCGAGCTGCGCAAGGGGATCGAGACCTTGCAACTGGCCCTCTCGGCTTGCCCCGCGCCGATGCCCGTGACGGTCGTGGATGTGATCGCTACGGTGGCCGAGACGTTGGTCGGCTTGGACGAAATTCCGTCAGCGCTTGGACATTTGTTGCTCTTGGCCAGCTTGCTGCCGCAGGATCAGCACACGCTCGCACTTTTGATGCGGATCAATGGTTCGCCGCAGGTGCCGCTGTTGTTCAAGGAAGAGCCCGACTTCCTGCCCGCCCCGGCGGGCGCCAGTTGGAAAGCCAAGTTCGACGAAGCACTGGAGCCGGCTCATCGGGGGGCATGGCGCGTGGCGGCCGACAAATTCACGGCGCTGGCCGCTACCGCCGGAGATGCACCCGCACTATGGCACAACCTGGCCGTGTTGCGCTCGTGGCTGGCTGACGATGCCGGAGCGGTCGAAGCCCTGCGCAAGCTCTCGGCGCTCGACGTGCCGACGGACGACGCTGTCGAGGCCGAGGCTCTGGCCCAATTGCTCGACCCCGCGACGACGGGCGAAACCCTCGAATTGATATCGATCGAGTATCCGATCAAGGATATCGAGACGCTGAATACTCGGCTGGCGAATCGTCATTTCTTGAGCGTGCCGGTGAACACCTCGGCTTGGACCGAGCGGAACGAAGCGCCGCCGCAAGGTTCGTATGCGCTTCTGGATCGCGAGGCGCCGCGCACCGGCGTGGGGATCGCGCGCGAGGCGGTGCCGAACATCATCGGGCATGTGCTGGTGTTCGGCCGGCAGACCGACCGCGAAGCGCGACTCGAAATGAGCCTGGCCCGCCCCAACCTGGCCGCCGCGCGCGACGCCATTGCTCAACTATGCGGTGATCAGCTCGGCCCCGCCGGCGACGAGGAAAAGCGGGGCGAGATCTCGGCCACACAATGGGCGCTCAGCTGGAACGGGCGCCTGCCCGAGGATACGCCGGTCGACGAAGTACACCAGCTTCTGGTCGCGCAGCGGCGGCATGCGATTCTCGATCGCTGGACGCAAACACCGCTGGCCGTGTTGGGCGGACTAACACCCGCGGCGGCCGCTAAAGATCCCGGCCAAAAGATCCGATTGCTGGGCGCGATCCTGGTGTTGGAACTGTCGTTTCAAGAGGCTTCGATCGGCGATGTCTTCACCGCCCTGCGGAGCAAGCTGGGGTTGCCCGAGCCGGGCCCGGTCGATCCGGCACAGAATCCGGTCGAGGACGTGCCGCTCGCTCGTTTGCATCGGGTGGAGTGGGAAAAGGCCTCGGACGAGGCGCTGATCCTGGGCAATCGCCGCGCGGGTTTTACGGCCGCGCGCCTCGCCTCGCGAAGAATTGCCGAGGCGGCGCTGGAGCGAGAATCACTCAAGGGCCGGATCGACCGTGCGCAGCTCTATGGCTTGCTCGCACGGCTGGATGACGACACGAGCCGCGCGATTAACTACCTCGAAAAGGCGCGCACCGCGTCCGAAGACGCCAACAAATCGACCGCGATGTGGGACCTGGAAGAACTGACGCTGCGGTTGGAGCGCGGTGAGCCTCACGAATTCAGCCGCTTGATTCAGCACATTCAAGCGCACCACTCTCGCGAGCCGGGTGTCGCCCAGGCGCTGATGCAGATTCTGGTCGAAGCGGGGCTTGTCACGCCCGACGGTCGCCCGGTACACGTACCGCAGGAAGCCACCTCGCCTCTCGTGGTGCCCGGCGCCGGTGCTGAGCCTGGAAAGATTTGGACTCCCGAAAGCGAAGCGGGACCCGGAAAGAAATCGGCCCTGTGGGTGCCTGGCGAATAAGCGATGAAAATCCCCCTCCCTTTCAGGGAGGGGATAGGGGAGGGTCGGAACGTGCCATGACAGGATAGCGTTGCTTAAGCACAAGCTGTCTCCGTCAAACACCTGCGTCGAGGTACTCTTAACCCTCGCCCAAGTCCTTTACGCCTTCAGAATCCACAGCCTCACGACCCTGGCCGCAACTGCACAATGCTGTCGAGAGAGGGGATCGTTGAAGGCACTTTCGCACGAGTAGCGAGACTAAGCCCCATGCCTTCGCTCTACGACCGCCTGGGTGTTCCGAAGCTCATTAACGCCGCAGGCACGTTGACCCGGCTGGGTGGGTCGTTGATGGACGCCGAGGTCGTCGCGGCAATGGCCGAGGCCTCGCGCAGCTTCGTGCGGATGGATCAATTGCACGCCGCAGCGGGAGAGCGCATTGCCGAACTGACCGGTGCCGCAGCGGGACTGGTCACCACGGGCGCCGCCGCATCGCTAACGCTCTCCGCCGCGGCCTGTCTGGCGGGCACGGATTTCGCGCGCATGGACCGGCTGCCCGACACGTCGGACATGCCCAACGAGATCGTCATTCCGCGCTCGCACCGAAACGGCTACGACCACGCGCTGCGCGCGGCCGGAGCGCGCCTGGTCGAGGTTGGCCTGGCCGAACGGACGCGCGATCCGCAGCCGTGGGAGATCGCGGCCGCCGTCAATGACCGCACGGTGGCGATCGCGTTTTCGGTCGGCTTCTCACCGCTGCCGCTCGAGGAAGTCGTTGTCGTCGCCCGAGAGCACGGCGTGCCGGTGATCGTCGATGCTTCGGCGGCGCTACCGCCACGTGGCAATCTGCGAAAGTTCATCACGGCCGGCGCCGACCTGGTGGCCTATAGCGGTGGCAAGGCGATTCGCGGCCCCCAAGCGTCGGGCATCCTCTGCGGTCGGCGCGATCTGGTGGCTTCGGCCGCGTTGCAAATGTGGGACATGGATTTTTTGCCCGAGCTGTGGAACCCGCCGCCGGCGCTCGTCGATCCCGCGATTGTTAAGCGAGGCGTTCCCAACCACGGCCTGGGGCGTGCCATGAAAGTCGGCAAGGAGGAAATCGCGGGGTTGCTCGTGGCGCTCGAACGATTCGTTGCCGGTGATGATACGGCCGACCGCACGCGACTCGCGGCGGTCACGAAGCAAATCGCGGCCGGTCTTGGCGATCTGCCGGGCGCGTCGGTCTCGCTGGTCGAGCGCGAGGAGCTGTGGCCGGTGGTGCGCTTGGAGTTTGCTTCGACGGCGCCAAAGTGCGCGATCGAAGTCGCCCGCGCGCTAGAAAGCGGCTCGCCGCCGGTCTATCTGGCCACCGGCGACGCGCACATGGGGCGCCTGGGGATCGATCCGTTTTGCGTGCAGCCGGGTGAGGCCGAGGTGGTCGTCGAGCGTGTGCGCGCGGCTTTCGACTCCTGACGAATAGCGTGTTCCCCTTGGATTTCAGAGCGCCTGCCGGCGCACGGACAAGCGAGTGGTCGGTGCCACCCAGGATTTTCTGTAGCCGGAGTCTGTGACGCCGGAAGCCGCATGGTGAAATCCCGGCCTCGCAGAGGCCGGCTAGAGAAAGCACGGCGCAGAATATCAACTTTGCAGTTCTCGCGAAGATCAATGCCCGCGCGTTGACGTCGCCACAACGCCGGGCGAAAATGCCCGAGCACATTTCTCAAATCGTTCGAACGCATTCTTTTCTGCGAGGGGTTCGCCATCATGTCGACTACAGCCGCCACGCCCAGCGTCTTGTCGGAAATCAAGGATTCCGTGAAGTGGATCTGGTTCAACCGTCCGCAGGTGAAAAATGCGCTGACGCCCGAGGTGGCCGACCAGATGCGCGCCGAAATCGAAAAGGCCGCCGACGAGGGAGCCCGGGTGGTCGTCATCAGCGGCAAGGGGGGCGCGTTTTGCTCCGGCGCCGATTTGAAGGCCGTGGCGCCGCGGCTGGGCGAAACCGTGAGCGTCAAGGACATTCTGCTGAACCATTATCATCCGCTGGTGCTGGCGATGACCCGGCTGCCGCTGCCGGTGATCGCGGCCGTCGACGGCGCGTCGGCCGGCATCGGCTGCGATATCGCGCTTGCCGCGGATATTCGCCTCGTTAGTGAGCGCGGCTTCTTCGCCGAAATCTTCGTGAATATCAACCTCATGCCGGACGGCGGCGGATCGTTCACGTTGTCACGGCTCGTAGGCACGGGTCGGGCCTTGGAAATGGCCATGACCGGTTGCCGCGTGCCGGCCGACGATGCCGAGCGCTGGGGCCTGGCGAATCACGTCTACCCGTCCGAAGGTTTCGAGGCGGCGGTGCAGCAATTCGCGGCGCAGTTGGCCGCGAAGGCGCCCTTATCGATCGCGCAGTCAAAGGCCGCCATTCGCCAGAATCAGAACCCCGTCACGTTCGAGCAGGCCCTCAAGCACGAGGCGGTCACGCAGCAAACGCTGTGCGAAACGCACGATTTCGGCGAAGGCGTGATGGCCTTTCTGGAAAAGCGCAAGGCGAATTACCAGGGCAGGTAAACGGCGCTTCGAACACGCGGCTTGCGGCGCCGATCGGATTGCCAACTCAGCTCGTCAGCTCGGCCTGAGCCGTCGTCGAGGGGACTTGTTCGTGCGCCGCGCGCTCTGCCGGTACCGCCGTGAATTGCCCGCGGTAGTAGGCGAGCCACGCGATCGACACACCCCCGAACGTTGCGGCGCCGATACCGGCCGGGAATCGCCAGGCTGCCATTTCGGGCCAGAACGCCGCGGCCACGGGCAAGGCAAGCAGTCGCGCGATCTCGGCCGTGAAGGCCCACGGCTTGCGTTCCAGGACGCCTCCCATGTTGCCGACCGACCACAGAACATAGATCGTGGGCAGCACCAGCGTCTGCCACGCGACGTGCTGATCGGCCAGGTTCGTCACCGTCACGCCCAGCACGAGTACTAGCGCGAATTGCACGACGACGTACGCCTTCAGCCCGGGCGGGATTTGCGGGTCGTACTTCTTGACGCTTGCGCGCGTGACTTCTTGTGCCCGCGGGCGCTCGGGCAAGCCCGGCGGTATCCATCCCAGCGGCATGAACCAGATTTTGATCTTGTCGCGCCAGCGCGGCGCGTTCCATGCGTCCTGGCAGAGTTCGACCCATCCGCCCAGGTTCGCCCACAGCGGGTTCATGCTCTTGAGCGGCTTGGTGATGCCGTAGACCGGCTGTTCGACTTCCGGCTCGAAGGTGCCGAACATCCGGTCCCAGATGATGAACATGCCGGCGTAGTTCTTATCGAGATATTTCGGATTGCGCGCGTGGTGCACGCGATGATGCGAAGGAGTGTTCATGACCCATTCGAGCGGCCCCAGTCGATCCACGGCCTCGGTGTGAATCCAGAACTGGTAGAGCAGATTGATGGCCTTCATCGACACGTACCAGAGCGGCGGAAAGCCGATCACGGCCAGCGGCAGGTAGAACACCCAGGCGAAGCAGCTTTCGAAGGCGCTTTGCCGCAGCGCGACCGTGAGGTTGTACTCTTCGCTTTGATGGTGCACGACGTGCGTCGCCCAGGGGGCAGCGTATTCGTGCGCGATGCGATGAAACCAGTAAAAGCAAAAGTCGACGCCGAACAAGAGTCCGATCGCGGCAACCCACTTCACCGCGGGCGAGGCATCGGCCAACTCGAAGATGCGAAAATGATCGAACAGGTACAGGTAGCTGGCGAACAGCAGCACGTTCAAGAAAATCGCCAGGATCTGGTCGACGATGCCGCAACTCAGGTCCGTGATCGAATCGTTGAGTCGGTAAAGCTGCTTGCGCTCGACGATTCCGGCCACGATCTCGACGCCGATCAGCAGAAAGAAGAACGGCACCGCCAGGCCGACGTAATTGATGCCCGAACCCAGGATCGTGTCGACAAGGGTACCCATAACCGCGGGTCAGCAAGGGGAAAGCAACGAGAAAGAAGGGCTCAATCGCCAATTCTCGCGCCGAGTGCCGTGCGCGTCAACGGCAGGGCGGGTCCTTGGTACGTGGGAACTTCGCGGCCAAACGCCATCGGCAATTTTGGCCTCCCGGAATCGTGCTCGTATGCGCGGCGAACCGGTTGGCGCGATTCACGCGCTATCCCTCTCCCTCGCATGGAGAGGGTAGGGTGAGGGTCGAGGCGTTTCTCGATCAGACAATTGCAAATCGGTTTCGCGCGTCACCCTCCCCTAGCCCCTCCCTGACAGGGAGGGGGATTTGAAGAAGCTCCCCGCATGCCATCCTGCAGGGCGATGGCTTGCGCTAGTCCCGCCGGTTGACACGCGCATCGGTTCCGGCGACCTTGAGGTCCTGTCGGTTTCCTTGTGCTGTTAATCCCTCCCAGGTCTGTGGTGATGAGAATATTAGCTGGTCGTGGTGTGATCCCCGTTTTCGCGGCAGCGCTGATTGCTGGGTGTCTTCCGGACGGCGCGACCGCCGAGGAACCGCTGCAACTCCATGCCCGCAGCCGTAGCGTCACGAAGGACGCGGAGGGGTCGAGCAAGCCGGCGGCCACCGAGAAGCCGGTCGAATGGGATCCGCATAAGACGGCGCTCATCATTTGCGATATGTGGGACGACCATTGGTGCCGCGGCGCGGTGGCGCGCGTGACGGAACTGGCGCCCGTGGTGAACAAGTTCGCCCACGCGGCCCGCGATCGGGGCGTGCTGGTGATCCACTCTCCCAGCACGTGCGTCGATTTCTACAAAGACACGCCGCAGCGCAAACGGGCGCTCGACGCGCCGGCTGCCACGCCCCCTGTGCCGCTCTCGCAGGCCACGCGGTGGGGCACGAAATGGTGCTGGCCCGACCCACGCCGCGAAAAGGAGTTGCCGATCGACGACTCGGACATGGGTTGCGATTGTTCGCCGACATGCGAAATCCGTGGCCCGTGGACTCGCGAAATCAGCCTGATCGATATCGAGCCGGCCGACGCCATCAGCGACGATGGGCAAGAAGTCTACAACCTGCTCCAGGAGCGCGGCATCGACAACATTCTGATCTGCGGCGTCCACCTGAACATGTGCGTGCTGGGCCGCTCGTTCGGCATTCGCCAGATGGTGCAGCTAGGCAAGAACGTGATGCTGGTGCGCGACCTGACCGACACGATGTACAACTCGCGCATGCGCCCGTTCGTGAATCACTTCCGCGGCAACGACCTGATGGTCGAGCACGTCGAACGCCACTGGTGCCCGACGATCACGAGCAGCGATCTGCTGGGGGGCGAGCCGTTTCGGTTCAAGGAAGACGAGAAGAAATGATGAATGCAAAGTGATGAATGATGAATCGGCGACAAACTTGATGTATCCTGTTCATCATTCTGCACTCATTATTCATCATTCAGTAGTGCCAAGTCACGTGTTAAGGTCCGGTTTCAACGCAAGGTGTTGAGCCGTCGTGGAGTACGGCGACGATTTGGTGGACGATCCAATCCAGCATGCGTTTGAAGCGTAGTCGTTCGAGGTGCAACGT
>DASZWQ010000178.1 GCA_035546535.1 Pirellulales bacterium
ACGTTGCACCTCGAACGACTACGCTTCAAACGCATGCTGGATTGGATCGTCCACCAAATCGTCGCCGTACTCCACGACGGCTCAACACCTTGCGTTGAAACCGGACCTTAACACGTGACTTGGCACTACTGAATGATGAACAGAAAACAACGGCGAAAGGCGCGTGCAGCGTTCCGATGACTGCTCGCTCATCACTCATCACTTAGCGATCCTCGCTTCCTCCATTCATCATTTTGCATTCTGCATTAACGCGCATGTCCTACTTTCGCCCTGACATCGACGCCTTGGTGGGTTATACGCCCGGCGAGCAGCCGCAGGCGGGCAAGTTCATCAAGCTCAATACGAACGAGAACCCGTATCCGCCTTCGCCGGCCGTGGCCCGGGCGATTCACGCCGTGCTGGAGCGTGGGCTGGCAAAGTATCCCGACCCGTTGGCCACCGGCTTCCGCTCGCGCGCGGCGGCGGTACTGGACGTCGACCCCGACGCGATTCTCTGCGGCAATGGCAGCGACGAGATATTGACGCTCGTCACGCGGGCCTTCGTGGCCCAAGGCGATCTGCTCCGCCTGCCGCATCCCAGCTACATCCTCTACAAGACGCTGGCCGAGATTCAGGGCGCGCGCAGCGAAGAGATTTCCTTCGAGCGCGACTGGTCGCTCGCCAATCGATTCGCCGAGTCAGCCGCGGGGCTGCGATTGGCATTCTTACCGAATCCGAACAGCCCCTCGGGCACGATGCTTTCGCCCGCCCGGATTCTGGAACTGGCCGAGCGCCTCCCCTGCCCTCTTCTGGTTGACGAGGCGTACGTCGACTTTGCCGATACCCATTGCCTGAGCCTGGTTGCGCAGAATGAAAAAGTGATGGTGTCGCGCACGCTCAGCAAGTCGTACGCGCTGGCGGGGCTGCGCTTCGGATTTATCGTCGCGCAACCGCACATCATCGCCGGCTTGCGAAAAGTGAAAGATTCGTACAATTGCGATGCGCTGTCGATCGCGGCGGCCACGGCGGCCATCGACGATCAGGTCTGGTTGAGCGAAAATCGGGCCAAGATCATCGCAACGCGCGGCCGGCTGACGGCGGAGCTGCGCGCCCTCGGCTTCGCGGTCCTCGATTCGCAGGCGAATTTCGTGTGGGCCACGCACGCTGACAGGCCGCTTAAATCCCTCTACGAGCAATTGAAACAGAACCGCATCCTGGTCCGTTACATGGATTACGCCGGCTGGGGTGACGGGCTAAGGATTTCCGTCGGCACCGACGAGCAGATTGATGCCTGCCTGGGGCTCTTAAAGACTATGATTTAGGACCAGGAATTCGATCGTCTCGCTGGCCTTCACACTCGCCTTTCCATGACGCAACAAACCGACGAAGCACGAGCCGCGTTCCGCCATCGCGTGCTAATGAATCGCGTTGTCGCCGTCGCGCTCCTGGCCCTCATCGCTCTTACCCTGTATTTCTGGTTTCACGAACCTGCCCCCAAGGAGCACGCGCTGCGCATGACGGCGGGCGATCCCTTGAATCATCGCTATCAGTTGGCACTGCTCCTTAAAGAAGAGGCGGCCAAGCACGACCTGCAACTTGAGATTGTCGGCAACTGGGAATCACAAGATGCGCTGACCAAGCTGGCGACCGACGAGCTCGATATTGCCTTGACGCTGGGCGACTTCGACATTCCCGACGAGCATTTGCGGCAGGTCGCCGTGCTCAATCGCGAGGTGATGCATTTGTTCGTCCGGCCCGAACTCATCGATGGCGGGCTGAAAGGTCTGCGCGGCCACACGCTCAATCTGAACGTGCCCGGATCGAACACGCATAAGATGTCGCACCGCATGTTGCACCTGGTGGGGCTCGAGTCGGGGCGCGATTACACGGAAGTCGAGCTGCCGCACGCCGAGATCATGACCCGGACGGCGGATGAACTGCCCGACGGCATTTTCGTGATCACTTCGCTGCCGTGGGGCGAAGTCGGCGACCGTCTCGTAGGGCAACTTGGCTATCGGCTGATGGAGCTTCCCTATGGCGATGCCGTGTCGTTGCGCAATCCTTCGGTGCGCGACGCCGTGATTCCGGCCTATAGCTATGGCATCAATCCGCCGGTGCCCGATCGACCGCTGCACACGCTCGGGCAACAGTTGTTGGTGGTCGCCCGGCGCGAGACGCCCAGCGCCGCGATCGAACGATTGATGACCGTCATTTTCGAGAGTGAGTTCGGCCGGCGGGCGCGCCTGTCGACGCTCAGCCCTCTCGCCTCGCGCGACGGCAACGAATTCCCCATGCACGCCGGGACACTCAAGTATTTGCACCGCAACGAACCGCTGATCAAAGCCGACTCGATCGACAAGTTGGAAAATCTGCGCAGCTTCCTGGTCTCGGCCGCGTTGGCCTGTTTCTTGTTCTGGCGCTGGCAGAAGCGCCGCAACATGATTGGCTTCGAGTCCTATATCGACGCGGTCACCGAGCTGGAATTGGCGGCCATGAACATGGATCGGAGCGGACCGGTCGATTTCGCCGAGTTGAAGCGCCTGCGCGGTCG
This sequence comes from Pirellulales bacterium, assembly GCA_035546535.1. Classification (NCBI taxonomy): domain Bacteria; kingdom Pseudomonadati; phylum Planctomycetota; class Planctomycetia; order Pirellulales; species Pirellulales bacterium. The sequence goes on from DASZWQ010000178.1 coordinate 2,531, forward strand.
TTTGACCGAGCTGAAAACGGAAGCCCTCGAGCGCGAAGCCGAGGGGGTGCTCAGCGGCGATGACCAGATGAGCAGTTTTCTCACGCACGTCTCGGACGTGCGCAATTACTTGGATTCGATGCTCAGTCGCGAACCGCCGCCGTCCGCCCCTATCCGGCGCGCCGACGCGGATCCCGACTTGGAAACCGTTCAAAATACGGAGCGCAGATGACGCACGCCTGGCACGACGTTTCTCCCGGCCCGAAGTCGCCGGAAGAATTTACCTCGGTGATCGAGATTCCCAAAGGCTCCAGCGTGAAGTACGAGCTGGATAAGGAAACGGGGCTCTTGAAGCTTGACCGTGTCCTTTATTCGGCCGTCTATTATCCGGCCAACTACGGGTTCATCCCACAGACGCTGGCCGAGGACGACGATCCGCTCGATGTCCTGGTGCTCTGCCAGGAACCGGTGGCGCCGTTGACGCTGGTCCGCTCGCGGCCGATTGGCCTGATGACGATGATCGACACTGGCAAACGCGATCACAAGATCCTGGCCGTCGCGCTCGACGATCCCGAGTACAGCAGCTATCGCGAAGCGAACGAGCTGCGGGCCCATAATCTTGCCATGCTGCAGCGGTTTTTCCTCGACTACAAAACGCTGGAAGGCAAGGCCGTCGAGGTCGAGGATTTTCAGCCCGCCGCCGCCACGATCGGCGTGATCAACGAGGCACTCGAACGCTATAGCGCCGTGCGACGTCGCGGCTTTCAACGCACGGGCAAAGCCTCGTAGCAGGGCCCGGAATCGCCGGAGGCGCCGATTTTACGTGGTATTCTTGAAGACATGACACGCACCGCCCACATCGCGCGCCAAACGGCAGAAACCTCGATCGAGCTGGACCTTGCGCTCGACGGCTCGGGCAGCGCGCAAATCGCGACCGGCGTCGGCTTTTTCGACCACATGCTCACGCTGCTGGCCCGGCATGCGGCGATCGATCTGTCGATCCGCGCGCAGGGCGATCTGCACGTCGATCAGCATCACACGGTGGAAGACGTCGGCATCTGCTTTGGCCAGGCGCTGCGACAAGCGCTGGGCGACAAGGCCGGCATCCGCCGCTACGGCCATTTCACGCTGCCGATGGAAGAGACGCTGGTCACGTCGGCCATCGATCTGAGCGGCCGTTATTATCTGGTGTTCCAGGCCGAGTTCAGCCGCGCCAAGATCGGCGACTTCGACAGCGAGCTGGTCGAGGATTTCTGGCAAGCCGCGGCGGCCAACGCACTGATGAACCTGCACGTCGTGCTGCACCACGGCCGCAACAACCACCACATCGCCGAAGCGATTTTCAAAGGCACGGCCCGCGCCCTGCGCATGGCCGTCGAGCCCGATCCGCGCATGACGGGCATTCCCAGCACCAAGGGAACGCTCAGCTCCTGACCGTTCGTCACGCGGGCGGGTCGGCCATCTAATGCGGCGATAATGCCGTTAGCGCATTGCGTGCGATCTACCACGACGCGGCGATGACTTCGCCTTGGTCGCGCGTCGACAACTCGTCCAACACAGCGGACGAGATTTCATAACCGATGAAATGGACCGAACCGTCGGCCATGGTCCAATTGCCGCCGCCAGAGTGCAGGCTCCAGAAGTGATCCTGATCGCAGCCGTTTTCGAGCCTGCCCGGCGCGTAGGTGACGGGATAGCTGCAATTCTTGTATCCCGAGATGCGCGACGGTGGCGCGTCTGTCTTCACCACGGTTGGATACATGATAATGTCCCAATCGTTTCGGCCGGCCCACCAACCCCAGTCGCCCGTTTCGGCGGGGCCGGGCGGTCGTTCCCCCATGAGCAGACAATTGCTCGTACCATCGCCAATCATCACGAGCGTGGCCCCAGTGTTATTCTTGATCCACCCGCCCAGGATGCCGGTATCGCCATCGACCGTAAAGCGCTCCATGCGACGACGCCCCGCCACGCCAGCGTAATTCGTCAGTCCACGCGTGCCGAAGTCGGCGTAGATGGTCGAGGCGCTCTGACCGCTGGTGACCGGATGTTCGGGACATAGAAAGGCCGGTATGGGCGTGCCTACCCAGGGACCTTCGTGTATTCCTGCCTGCTGGGGTGTAGTGGCATAAATGTTCCCGGCTTCGAGGAAAGGCATTATGACGCAGGTCCAGCCCGTCTGATCGTAACCGTAGATGGGAAAACGCTCGTACACCTCGTAGTAATTCAGCACGGCCAGGCCGAGCTGTTTCATCTGGTTCGCGCACGACATCCGCCGCGCCGCCGCACGCGCGCTCTGCACCGCGGGAATCAAGATGGCTACAAGAATGCCGATGATCGCCAGCACGACCAGCAATTCGATCAACGTGAGTCCGCGGCGCTGGGAACGCATCATCGGCGGTTTTGGCGCGAATACCTCTTCCAGTACACGAGCGAGCAAAGTGCTCCGGCCGACATGAGTGCCAGCGTGCCCGGCTCGGGAACCGCGGTTGCGGCGTTCGTGCTAGGCAATGTCTGCAACCAGTTGGAGGAGATCAAGGCAAGGTCTTGACTGTTGACGATGCCGTCCTCGTTGACGTCGCCGGCCTGCAACACGCCGGTTTGTAGCCAATTGCTCGAGACTGCGGCCAAATCCTGGCTATTGACGATGCCGTCGTTATTGGCGTCGCCATGCAGATAGGGGACGGCGCTTACGACGTAGTTATCGAAGTAGCCGTTGTCCGCCGAATTCGAAAATGTGCCAATGTCGAGCGCCGCGGCGACGATATCGACCGACGATTGTGTGACAAACGGCACGCCCGCGGCCAGTGGTACGCCGTTCATCGTCAGGTTGACCGTGCGGGTCGTATAGTCCAAAGTGAAATCAAAATGCACGAAACTGCCCGCGCTGATCGGGGCGCCGTAAAATTCGGAGCGAATGCCCGTGCCGTTGGGGTCGATCTGTCCTTGGCTGTTGATCGGCACCGACACGAACGCCCGGATCTGTCCATTGTCGTCCTGCAGCCCGAATCGGCTTGTCCGATTTACGCCATCGTCATAGACATCGATCGCGTAAACGGGACTGCTATCGACGTCATTTGGCGACAGCGTACGGGCCATATCAACCTGAATGTCGACTCTCTCGTCCGGCCCAGGTGCGTAAAAGATGCCGGGGAATGCAAACGAGGCGTCGTTCAATCCGCCGCCGTTGGCTTGCACAGCCTGCGCCCCTGAGGCCACGGTCGAGGATTCGACGACATACGCCGTGGGGCTTCCCCCTGCGGATTGCCAAGGATTGTTGTCATCCTGGCCGATTAGAGGGCTTCCCGCCGTGAACGTCGGTGCTTCAAAGCCGTTTGAGTTGTACAGGATCGTCTGACTACGGGCACTTGCCACGAGGGAAAGCACCAACAGAGCAGGCAGAGGACGAGCGAGGAGATTCGAGCGCATGGTGATCCTTCTAAAGCGGAGCAACGAACAGCATCTGTGCCGTCGCCCGAGAGCAATTCGCACGCCGTGAGCGGGCGAAATCGGAGGGTGTTGGTCGCGATCGCGCCCGTTCCGCCGCACAGTAGTCGCTTTTGACCGATCGCCTGTTCGTACGGCCACCCGGATCGCGGCGCGGGCAGATGAAATATGCGGCGCGCGTGGCGAATTCTTCGCCGCACCGCGATACTACCTATGAGGGGCTATAAGAGCGGTTCCGCTCACTTCCCCGCCGCCGCGCGGCTGTCGAATGATGCCGGCTCTTGTGACAAATTGACCCTCATGCGGTGCGGGAGCGGTTCGAGGTTACCTTTTTTATCTTCGGCAACCGCGAGAAGTTCGACGGTTTGCGTCGTTGGCGCAAGTTGCAAAACAATCTGCCAGTCCTCCAGGCCTGCACCGGCCACGAGCGGTGTGGCCTCTTGCCCGTTCACCGTGACACGCTTGATGGTTCCATTGTCAGCGGCAATTCCATAAACCAACAGCCGACCGTCATCCCGGGCTTCGTAGCGTGTGATAACCGTCGTTGGCGGCAGATCGTCAACGGTATCGTCGAGAGATCGCTCGTAATCTTCCGCGAGCGTCGAGTTGCCCCACGGTTCGAAGATGTCCGCCGTGTCGATCCGTTTCATATTCAGCTTGCGATATTCGTGTGCGTCCATGCGGGTTTTAAAAATTCCGTAGGTGCAATCGATGGCCTCGACGCCGTCGAGCAGCACCGAGGGCGATCCACCGTGAAAGACCCACTGGCTCTCCCACACGCGCAAGTTGCGAATGATGAAGGGATGCCTGGTGTCCGGCCCGACACCCTGGACGTCTCCGCCTTGAATCCTTGAGAGGTCGGGGTTCGGTTCTCGCAGCATGCGATAGTCTTCTGCGTCGGAAACGTGGCGAATGCCGCCCAAATTCAGCGCGAAGCGTCGCTGGGAATGGGCCTCGTTGTCGTCGAAGCGTACAAAGGGAAGCGTGCGGATATCGACCTCCGCGAGTTTTCCATCAGCTTGCGGAACAGCCAGCACCGGAGAGAATTCGGATGTCTGCGTTGCCTCGAAGCGGTAACCGTACTGGTCGCACTCGGCGGCAACATTTCGTGTGAACGTATTCAGGCAGTTCGCCCACCAGAAACCGGCTCCCTCGTTCTCGTCGTAAGGCAACATTTGCTTCGGTAGCGGCGCCGCGTGCCGAGCCTGCACGGCCAGGTTTCGATCGAAGACGTTGAACACTTCGGTGCCGTCCTCCAGAAAGAAGCCATGGCCCAGGCTGTTGTATCCCACGCAGTCGCGCACCAGCAGGTAATCGGTTCCGTGCACGGTGAGCCAGCGGTTGTCGCTGTCATGAATCGAGGCGCCGACGACCGACGCGCCACGCATCGAATCGCGACACAGATGAAAGTGAAGGCTGTATCGCCCCAGCACGCCGCGCTTGCCGAGATGCCGAAACTCGGCATAGGAAATGGAACCCTGCGAGTTGGCATGGTACATCGTGTGGCCACGAATGCCGCCGGGATCGGCTGATTCGATCACGACATTGCGGCTGAGATTCGCCACCTCGCCGCGAAACTCTCCTTCGCAACGATGTCGATGCGCGAGCGGCTCGTCGAGCACCAGCTTCGTGCCAACGACGGACTTGATCGTGCGTTCTTCTGAGTGGCTGCGGTCACGGACCGTGGGAATGACGCGCCGCTCCTTATCGCGAAATTCGAACAGCGACGTACCGGCCGTGGTGGGTATCAAAACTCGATCGCCGGAACGCCAGCCCGACACTGGCTCGGCCAATTCGATTTCGGTCGCTCCGTCCTTGACCGTGGCGGCGAGTTTCACCCAGGTGCGATTCATCGGCGCACCGTGAAACTCCATGCGGCCGCCGCAACACACGATCGCTGGGCATGACTCTTTGTCCATCCCTTCGAAATAGACAAGGCGGATGAGAGCCGAGAATCCTTCACCCAGCGGATGGTCATGTGTTCCCACCAGGAGCGCCGGCCGCGCGGACCAGGGACCTTCCGGCGCCGAATGCTCGTCGCAATCGAAACCTTCTTCGCTGACGTCTTCTCCGGCTTCGACCTTGATCAGGCCCACGTCCAATCGTGTGTCGCGATCCGTAGCAAATCGCAATGTGCCGGCGATCTTCAGCACGCGAATCGTCACGTCACTGTGGGCGTTGTAAAGAATTGAGTGCTCCGGGCGAATCAGAACGCGATCGCCGTGGGCTGGTATGCGGCCGTTGCTCCACACCGACGCGTCGGTCCATACTCCGCTGGCCACTGTACGAACAATGTCAGCCGCGAAAGACAATCTCGCCGACGAGAAAAACACGGGCAAAAAGATCAATGTTAGCAAGCGGGTGCACAGGGCCAGTCCGCGTGAGCGCTGGCAAACAAAGAATCGTGGCATAAGCTCGCCTCTCTCGTTCAATGTGGTCGATCACGCGCGTGCTTTCATCGCGCAGAACGGAATTTGCCGACGTCGCAACCAGGGAACTCCTGGGGCAACGTCGCATCTATTATTGGGTAAGTAAGCTGCGGAATGAAATGCGCCCCGCCGCGCACGTCCCTACGAATCCAGCGGCATCCGCTTGCCTTGGGCATGACTGGCCCGGGCTTGCAGCACGACCGCCAAGGCCCGGTAGGAATCTTCCAGGCTCGACGTATTGCGCACCAGACTGGTCACGGCGCGATGAAACTGGCTGAGCAATTGCTCGCCGACCGGGCGCTCGCTTTCCAGCGACTCCTGGTGCCGACCGAAGCTGTCGAACCAGATGAGCGTGCTGGGCAAATCGATGAAGGCGATCCCCTTTTCGCACGCCACTTGCAAGGCGGCCGGCGGCCGGAATGCCAACGCCTCGTGCCAGGACGATTGCATGTACCGGCCACAGCTAATTTGCGCGGTGGCGCTCGTACCCGGCTCTCCCGGACCGGAAAAGTCGAGGCTCATCATCTGATAGTCATCTTCCAGCACGTCCCCCGCGGCCTTGTGCCGCATGCCCAGCACCGAAGTGGGCGGCCGTCCGACGACGTACGTACACCAATCCACCAACTCGATCAGGTCGCTGGTCGGCGAGCTGTGAATGCTGCTCTTGGCGCTTGCCGCGGATCCGTGCTGCTCGACGGGCACGCGCGAGTGACAGAACAATAGCCGCGGGTTGCCCAGCCGCGTGGCGATCAGCTCCTTCA
>DASZWQ010000179.1 GCA_035546535.1 Pirellulales bacterium
GGCGTTGCTGGGCACGATACGGTATCCTGGAGGCGCGCATGTCGCATGAGAAGACCATCGGTAAGCCGGATGCGGGAAATCCGCACGTCCGGTTTGAAAGGGGACCTCAGGAAACGGAGCCGGCGCGCCACCGCGCCTGAGGTCTACCAATGAGCGAACAAGCCCCGCCCACCCGCCGACGATGGTTTCAACTCCAGAAGGGTTCGGTGACCCGGCGCAAATGGTGCTGCGAACGATTACAGCGGGAGGTTGCTCGCGGCTACCAGCAGGGAATGTCAATCTTCGTTTGCCAGAGCAGCGACGGCCTTATCCGGGCACTCATGGTGTTTCGAGCACTTGAGCATGCGGGCGATGCTCGATTGATTCCGAAGAGCCCACTTCGGATTGTGCTAGAAACGCAAACGTTCCTGACTCATTGCCCGTGGTGTGGAATAAATCTCGACAACCATTACACCGAAGCCGATGCCCAACTCTGCGACTGGACCCCACCCCAAAAGTTGCGGAAGGATCAGCCCCCAGCACCACAAACTTAAGACACCACCGGCCGATTCCCATCATTGACGGCCCCGGCCGCGCGCCGCTACGCTACGAAGCTCGCACCGCACGTCATTCGCATTCGCCCAGTAGCGTGCCACGTCACGAATCGCCCGTTTGCGCCAAACCGTCGGCCATGGGAGAGGAACGTGCTTTTATTCAAGAAGAAATTCCTGCCGGCCATTCGCGCCGGCGAAAAAACGCAAACCGTCCGGCTGTGGAAGCATCGCCGCATGCGGCCGGGGCAGCGCAGCTACATCCCCGGGGCCGGCTACATCCAGGTCGATACGGTCGATGAAGTCGACCTCGACGAGCTGACGGACGAGGATGCCCGCCGTGACGGCTTCGAAAACGTCGCGCTATTGCGCAGCGAGATTACGCAACTTTATGAAGAGCAGCTAACGGCCGGCTACCGAGCCTACCGGGTGATCTTTCACACGGTTTCGAAGGAGCACGCCGCAGAAGAAGTGATGAGTGATGAGCGCGAAGTGATGAGCGATATGACGGCTTGAGCGTCAATCCAAAGCCGGGAATTTCCCTTTCGCTCATCACTCAGCACTCATCGTTCCTCACTTCGGCGCTCACGCTTCTTCCTCTTCGTGCAGCACGGCCTTTTCGATGATTTCCTTCTGGGCGTGCGGTGGCACGACGTCGTAGTGGCTGAACTCCATCGTGTAGCTTCCTTGCCCGCCGGTCATGCTCGAAAGGCTGCGGGCGTAGGTCGTGACCTCGGAGAGCGGGACCTCGGCGGTGACGGTCTGCAGATCCCCGCCGGCCGAGTCCATGCCCAATACCCGGCCGCGCCGGCCTGACATATCGCTGTTGATATCCCCCAGCTTTTCGCCGGGCACCGTGATGTGTACCTTGACGATCGGTTCCAACAGCGACGGCCGCGCTTCGCGGAACACATTGCGGAAGGCCATCGAGCCCGCCGTCTTGAACGCTGCTTCCGAGCTATCGACCGGATGGTGCTTGCCGAAGTGGACCTCAACCGCCACGTTCTGCACCTTGAAGCCCGCGATCACGCCCCGTTCGAGGCGTTCTTTGAACCCCTTTTCCACGGCCGGCAGGAAGTTGTTGGGAATCGTGCCGCCGACGATCGAATCGACCCACAAGAAATTGTGCCCTTGATCGTAGTGGAATTCGCGCATCGAGGGAAAACGCGCCTTCGTGGCGAATTCCTCGATCTTGGTCCCCTCGGGCAAGGGATACATGCGGATGTGTACTTCGCCGAATTGGCCGCGGCCGCCCGATTGCTTCTTGTGCCGGTAACTTCCTTCGGCGTTGGCCTGGATCGTCTCGCGATAGGGGATCTTCGGCTCCTTGACGTCGACTTCGACCTTGTCACGCCGTTTGAGCCGCTCGCGCAATAGCTGCAAGTGCAACTCGCTCATGCCGGTCATCACCAGCTCGTGCGTCTGCGGGTCAGGAGCGAGGCGCAGGGTCGAATCTTCTTCGACGATCTTGTGCAGGGCGCCGGAGAGCTTGCCTTCGTCGCCGCGCGTTTTCGGCGTGACGGCCAGCCCCACCATGGGCGTGGGGAACTGCATGGGCGGCAGCGTGAGATCGCCCAGGCAGGTGCCGGTGTGCAGGTCCTCGCACTTGGCCACGGCCACGATATCGCCGGGCCCGGCCACGTCCAATGGCTCGGTCGTCGAGCCTTGCACGCGCAACAACTGGTGCAGTTTGACCGGCTTGCGTGCCGTCGAGGCATGGACCGTTTCGTCCTTCTTCAGCGTGCCCGAATAGATGCGCATATAGCTCAGCCGTTGCACGAACGGATCGATGCGCGTCTTGAAGACCTGCGCCACCAGCGGTGCGGCCGGGTCGGGTTTGATCTCGACCTCGCTGCCATCCGTCTTGTTTGCCTTGTGCGGAATTTTGTTGGGGGGCACAGAGCAGAGAGCCAGCGCATCGAGGAATTCGGGCACGCCAATGCCGGGCTTCCCGGCCACGCACACGATCGGAATCAGGCTGCCTGCGGCCACGGCGTCGACGATCAGCCGGCTGATCTCTTCCGGCGTGGGGGGCGTGCCTTCGAAGTAACGCTCCGTAACGGCTTCGTCGACTTCGATAATCGACTCGATCAGCGATTCGTTGATCGCCGCCGGGTCGACCAGGGCCCCCTTGGTGTCGGCCGGTACGTTCAGCGTGCTGACCACGCCTTTGAAGTCGTGCCCGCTGCCGATCGGCACGTTCAGCGGCACGCAGGCCGTACCGAACAGGGCGCGGATGTTCTTGAGCAGCTTGTCGAACTCGATATTCTCCGAGTCCATTTTGCTGACGACGATGATCCGCCCCAGGCCGGCCTTGCCCGCCTCTTGAAACACGCGGCGGGTGTTGACCTCGATCCCTGAGTGGGCGTTGACGAAGATGCAGGCGTTGTCGACGCCGCGGAGGGCCGCGAGAGTTTGGCCGATGAAGTCGGGGTAGCCCGGCGTATCGATGACGTTGAAGTATTTGCCGGCGTGGTTGAAGTGCACCAGGCTCGATTCGACCGTGTACTTGTGGTGCTTCTCTTCCTCGTCGAAGTCGCAGATGCTGGTGCCGGCCTCGACGCTGGCCGGATGGTTGATGGCCCCGGTTTTGGCGAGCAGCGTGTCAGCCAGCGTCGTCTTGCCGGCCGAGCCGTGCCCACAAAAAGCAATGTTGCGGATGTCCTCGACTTTGTGCTGAGCCATGAAACCATCCTCTGGGCTTGATGCGTGATTGCGTGCTCGATCGAGAAATGAGAGGCGGCGCCGCGGCATTTCGCCGCCGCCGGCCTTTGTCTCGATTTGTAAACAGCCTCTTACACCAGCTGATCTGCTTGTCGGCTTCCTCCTTCGGCGGCGGCGAGAGCTTCGCGCAGCGTGAATTTTTTATCGTAGAGGGCGCGGCCGATAATGCAGCCCGCCAGCCCAAGCTCGGCCAATTGGCGCACGTCGTCCGCCGCGTGAATGCCGCCTGAAGCGATGACCGGCAGCCGCGTGGCGGCCTGCATCTCGCGCATGGCCGTCAGGTTCGGGCCGCACAGCATGCCGTCTGTCGCGATGTCGGTATAGATGATCGCGGCCAAGGGCTCGTTCGAGAAATCGCGCGCCAGCTCCGTGGCTTGCACGCCACTGGTGCGCAGCCAGCCGTCGGTGGCCACCTGCCCGTCGCGCGCGTCGATCCCCAGCACCAGCCGGCCGGGCACTTCGCGCGCCAGTTGGCGAAACCACTGGGGCTCGGCCAGGGCCCGCGTGCCGATTACCAGGCGCGACAGGCCCGCGTCGAGCAACTGCCTGACGGTTTGCTCGTCGCGGATGCCTCCGCCCACTTCGCAGGGCACGTCCACCGCGGCCAGGATGGCTTCGATGGCGGGCAGATTCGTGGGCCGCCCGTCACGCGCGCCATCGAGATCGACCAGGTGCAGGCATTGCGCGCCTTCGGCCACCCAGTGCCGGGCCATGGCAGCGGGATCGTCGCCGAAGACCGTTTCGCGGTCGTAGTCCCCTTGTTGAAGGCGAACGCATTTGCCTCCGCGCAAGTCAATAGCCGGCCAGATCTGCATACCGCTTGAATCCCGCGCGCAAGAGAAGATCGAAAGGACCGTTCAAATATCGCACAGAAAAAAACGACAAGCAATAGTCGGCCGTACGTTGCGAGCTGCGCCATGCTTTTTCCGCCACCGGCGGAATAAGCATGTGGTTGCAGAGCCGCGCCCCACAGAATGGCGGCTAAGAAATGCGAGCGTTCCGCGATCCAGGTGTAGGTCGATGCGATATTAGCCTCGGCCTCAGGATGAATGATGACGCGCAGGTCACCCATCGCGGAGCTCAGGGCGCGACGCACGGAAATCGGCGTCGAATTCCTCGAAGGGCCTGCCCTGCCCTCGCCGAAGAGGGCTAGTTCTGGCTGACGCCGTCGCCGCTGCGTTCTTCTTTATTGAGCAGGTGGCGCAGGTAGCGAGCCCGCTCGATGTTCCGGTCGGCCGTGTCGAGTTCGCCGCCGGTGATCTTTTGCAGGTGGGCCGGCTGCGTATAGATGAAGAGCTTGTTGACGGTGGGGATTTCCAAGTCGTGGATCAGCCCCAGGTTTACTCCCATGCGGACGCTGGAGAGCAAGTGCATGGTTTCTTCAGAGCTGATGGTTTGCGCCGTGCGCAGGATGCCATAGGCCCGGCTGACCCGATCGTGCAAGTTCTCGTGACTTTCGCGCACCAAGAAGTCGCGCGCTTTGCGCTCGTAGTCGATGATCGTGGGAATGACGTCACCCACCTGCTTGACGAGATCTGGCTCACTGCGACCGAGCGTGATCTGGTTGCTGATCTGGTAGAAGTCGCCCATGGCCTGCGAGCCTTCGCCGTACAGTCCCCGCACGGCAAGGCTGATCTTTTGCAGCGAGCGGAACAGCTTGTCAATCTGCCGCGTGATGACCAGGGCCGGCAGGTGCAGCATCACGCTCACGCGCATGCCGGTGCCGACATTGGTGGGACAGGCCGTGAGGTAGCCCAGGTTTTCGTTGAAAGCGTAGGTGACCTGTTTTTCGACCAGGTCGTCGATGCGGTTGATCGTCTCCCAGGCGTTCTGCAGGTTCAATCCGCTTTGAATCACCTGGATGCGCAGGTGATCCTCTTCATTGATCATCAGGCTGGTCTGTTCGTTCTCGGCAATGACGACGCCGCGCGGACCTTCGGCTTCGGAATGCTCGCGGCTGATCAATTGCCGCTCGACGAGCAATTGCCGGTCGAGCGCCGGCAACTTATTGACGTCGACGAACGTCATCGCGCCGAGCTCGTCGATGCCGGTGACCCGCTCGCGCAGCACGCGCTCGATCTCGGCGCGGTCCGCGGCATTGGCACGACTGATGAACGGGTAATCCGCCAAATTGCGCGCCAGGCGGATGCGGCTGCTCATGACGATGTCGGCCTCGGGACCAGCGCCCCGTAGCCATTCGCCGCTAGTACGTGCCAGGTTCGTAAAATCCACGTTCGCTTAATCCGACTGCTGAGGACTTGCTCGTACCGTTCCGCGCGCTCACACGTGGCTGCTCACTCTGGCACACGCTCTCCGCAGCGAACGGAATTCATCCGAAGCTGCGACTCACGATTGCTCGATCTGGCGAATCTCGTCCCGCAACTGCGACGCCCGCTCGTAATCCTCGCTCTGCACCGCCTCTTTCATCTCTCGGCGGAGGCGAATCAGGTCGGTTTGCCGATCGGTATTCCCCTGCGTCCGCTGCGGACGCTTGCCGATGTGCCGCGACTCGCCGTGAATATTCAGGATCAGCGGCTCCAACTCCTTCTGGAAGCAAATATAATCGTGCGGGCAGCCCAGACGGCCCTCCTTGCGAAACTCGAAGAACGTAATCCCGCAGATCGGGCAAGCCTGCTGATCCAGCCGCGCCAATTCCTCGGCGGTCTGACCCACGGCCAGATGTTGCGCCAGCGCCCCGGCCAGGCTCTGACCGCTCCCCTGCTCGGGCTCCGATTCGGTCAGGTAGCTGCGAGCGTGCTGCTCGCACAGGTGCAATTCCTGCGGCTTGCCACCGGTCAACTCGGTGATATGGAACGTCGCCGGCTTATCGCAACGCTGACACTTCATAGCTGTCGAATCTGCCCTGGCAAGGCCGGCGTCACGACGCCCAATTACTTGCCGCGTAGCAGTTTAGAGTGTGGTCGTTTGCTGCCCAAGGGATTCTAACAGTGCCCCCTAGGGTGTCAATGCCGACCGGTTTGGGCGGGATCGAACCGGCAACAAACGGCCCGCATTTATGTTTGCCGCCTGAACGTCAGCGACGCCACCACCCCAGGAGAACTGCAAAGTTGAGATTCTGCGCGCGTATCTTCTGTAGCCGGCCTCGGTGAGGGCCGGGATTCCGCGTGCCGCTTCCAGGGTCACAGACCCCGGCTACAGACTTTGCAGTTCTCCTGGCCACCACCCGGCTTCGGTTGTCCCTATTTTCGCCCGTTGCTAAGCTCAAGCGCGCGAACGGACCTCGAAGGACGATCCCCGTTTCCGCGATCGGCGGCAATCCTCGCCGATCGCGAACCTGGCGCGCGACGCCGGTTTCCTATCCTGATGCGTCAACGTGCTGTTCGCAGTCGATTCCAATCGCGTGGAGAACAACAGACTCGGATGGGACACTTCCCCGATTTCGATACGTTCTGTCGCCTCTCGGCAGGGGTGCATCTCGTTCCGGTCTATCGTCGTCTGCTCAGCGATATGCTGACCCCGGTCACCGCCTGTCGGCGCGTTGATGCCGGCCGCGGCGCCTGCCTGTTCGAGAGCGTCGTAGGTGGCGAACGCGTCGGCCGTTACAGCTTCGTGGCGGCAGGACCGTTTCTCGAATTCGAGGCCCGCGGCAACGACGTGACGATCACGAATCTCACCGGCCCGACGCCGCGCAGTGAGAAATTCCGCTCGCCGGATCCGCTCGAGGATCTCAAGAAGCAAGTCAATCGCTGGCGCTCGGCAACGCTCGCCGATCTGCCCCCGTTTTGCAGCGGGGCGGTGGGGTACGCGGGCTATGACGCGGTGCGCTACGTCGAGAATCTGCCGAATGCGCCCCCCGACGACCGCGGGCTGCCCGATTTGGTCTTCGCTTTCTACGACCACATGCTGGTCTTCGACAACATCACCAAGACCATGACCATCGTGGCGATGGCCCGGCTCGACGACGACCGTCGTTCGCCGGCCGACCTGAAAGCTGCCTATGACGATGCGTGTCGGCGCGTCGACTCGCTGGTCGAGCAACTAGCCACGCCCGGAGCCGATCCGCGGCCCGTCGATATTGCTACGCGTGGCGAGCCGCGCATCATGGTCGAATCGAATTTCACGCGCGAGGCGTTCGAGGCCGCCGTCGAACGCTGTTTGGAGTACATCCGCGCCGGCGACATTTTCCAGGTCGTCCTCAGCCAGCGCTTGAAGACAAAGATCACGGCCCATCCGTTCGAAATCTATCGCACGCTGCGCGTCGTGAACCCCAGCCCGTTCATGTTCTACCTGCGCACGCCTCAGGTGACGCTGGTCGGCAGCTCACCGGAAATCCTGGTTCGCTGCATGGACGGTGAAGTAACCGTTCGGCCGCTGGCCGGCACGCGCCCCCGCGGCGCGAGTGAGGAAGAGGACCGGCGCCTGGCCGAAGAGCTGCTGGCCGATCCCAAAGAACGGGCCGAGCATGTCATGCTCGTGGACCTGGGGCGCAACGACGTCGGCCGGGTTGCCCGCTATGGCTCGGTCGAACTGTCGGACGTCATGACCGTCGAGCGCTACAGCCACGTCATGCACATTACGTCGAACGTCACGGGGCAGTTATCGCCCGGCCGCGATGCCTTCGACGCTTTGCGCGCCTGCCTACCGGCCGGCACCGTCTCCGGCGCCCCGAAGGTGCGGGCGATGCAAATCATCGACGAGCTCGAACCGCACCGTCGCGGTCCCTACGCGGGCGCGGTGGGATATTTCGACTTCAACGGCAACATGGATACCTGCATCGCGCTGCGCACCTTGGTGGTCCAAAACGGAAACGCGTACGTCCAGGCCGGCGCGGGCCTCGTGGCGGACAGCGTGCCGGCGGCCGAGTATCAGGAAACGCTCAATAAGGCCCGCGGGCTCTTGAAGGCGATCGAAATCACCGAAGATCGGATGCGTGCGACCTGATTGCCGTGGCGAGGGCGGGAGGCGATGCGACGATCACGCTGCCTGGTACGCCTCGGCGCGGGCGCGATCCACGTCCACCCCCAGGCCGGGCGCCTGCGGCACGGAGATCGTCCCGTCAAGAATGACCAACGGGTCGCGCAGCACGCTCTCGTGCAGTTGGTACGCGGCGCATTCGTGGGCCAGCCCCAGATTGGGCGTCGCCGCGGCCAGGTGCAACACGCCGGCGAGCGCTACGCCGAGCCCCGCTCCGCCGCGCAGTGAGACGGGCAACTGCGCCGCGGCGCCTACGATCGCGCATTTTCGCGCCGGCCACAGCCCACCGACGACCCCAATATCGACCAGGACGTGCAAGGGGACTCCGCAACGCGCCAAGGCGAGCACGTCCGCCGGCGAGCGAACCGGGGCCGAAACGGCGACAGGCACCGTCGTTTGTCGCACAAGCGCCGGCAGCCCATCCATGCCGGTTTCGAGCGGATCGATAATGAATTGCAAGCCAATGCGTTCCAGCCGGCGACATAGTTCGCGCGCCGTGACTGCCGCAAAGCGACCGGCCGCGTCGAGACGCAATTGCACGCGCGGCGGTACCGCCTGACGCACGGCCGCGACCAGCGCCACGTCGTCCTCGACATCTCCGGTGGCCGTGATCGCCTGCGTGTAAAAGCCGCGGGCCGCCAGGTCACGCGACAACTCCACCGTGCGCTCAAGCGCCGCCACCGGCAATCGCACGCCCAACGGTACGCGCGGGCGATATTCACCCCCCCACATCTTGTAAAGAGGAAGCCGCGCGCTGCGGGCCATCAGATCCCAGCAAGCCATTTCGACAGCCGCTTGCAAACCCGAGGGCACAATCGCATCGATCGCCAGCAGTTCTTCGATATCGGCGACCGTATGGCCGGCCAGCACCGGCAAGATCCGCTCGCGCCGCGGCGCGAGCTCGCTGGCGCGCCAAGGCACGCGCGCTTCGCCCCAGCCCTCCTGGCCCGTGGCGGTGGTCAATCGCAGCAGCAAGGAGTGTTCGGCCGAATTCGTCGGCTCGTGACGTGCCGTGTGCGGGTCGAGCAGATAGAAATCGAGGTCCGCGATCTTCATGGCGGCCGCCAGGCGATTGCACGCCCCGACAGGTTTGGGACATTGCCGCGCGAACGTTCTTCAGAACAGAGACGCCCCGCGCTACCGGCCAACGGGCGCGGGTGCGACGCTAACCACCAGCGTGCGAGACGTTGCCGCTGGCCAAGAGCGTTCGCAATTCGCGCGGCAAGGGAAAGTACACTTCCTCCTCGCGAACCGTGCTCGTCTCGACCGTGGCGCCGAATCGCTTGCGCAGGAACTCCACGCAGTCTTCGACGACCAGCTCGGGGGCGCTTGCGCCGGCGGTAATCAACACCGTTTCGTTTCCCTGGAACCAGGCCAGATCGATATCCGCCGATCCGTCGATCAGGTAAGCGGGCACGCCGCTTTCGCGCGCCAGCTCCGCCAGCCGCTGGCTGTTCGAGCTGTTCTGACTGCCTAGCACCAGCACCAGGTTGGCGTCATGCGACAACAGCTTGACCGCCTCTTGCCGATTCTGCGTGGCGTAGCAGATGTCTTCCTTCGGCGGGTTGGCGATGTGCGGGAAGCGAGCCCGCAGCCGCTCGATGATTCGATTCGCATCGTCGACCGACAGCGTGGTTTGCGTCAGGTAAGCCAACCGTTCGGGATTGGGCACTTCCAGTCGATCCACATCTTCGGGAGTCTCGACCAGCAGCATCGATTCCGGCGCTTCGCCCATCGTGCCGATGACTTCGTCGTGCCCTTCATGGCCAATCAGCAGAATCGTGTACCCCTCGCGGGCGTAGCGAATCGCTTCCAGGTGAACCTTGGTGACCAGCGGGCAAGTGGCGTCGATCGTGCGCAAACGACGCTCTTCGGCCACGCGGCGTATCTCGGGCGAAACCCCGTGCGCCGAATAGAGGAGCGTGGCCCCTTCAGGCACTTCTTCGAGGTAATCGACGAAGACGGCGCCCTCCCGGCGAAACCGCTCGACAACGTATTTGTTGTGTACGATCTCGTGATAGACGTAGATCGGCGTGCCGTACACTTTGATCGCCAGCTCGAGGCTTTCGATCGCCATGTTGACGCCGGCACAGAAGCCGCGCGGAGCGGCCAGAATGATTCGCATGGTTGGCCTCTTGAGGGAACCTTATCATAATGGATGCCCCCGCGGCCGAATAGGCGGCTTCGTGTGGTGATGCGCGTCCTCGGCAATCGCCCCTCGCGGCTCCCCGAATGTTCACCGTCATGTCGCGCGACGATTAACACCATGGCCAGCATGCCGTTTCAAGTGGATCTCGACAGGTACGGGCCGGCGAGCTCGCGCGCGGCTGCGTCGCTCGCCGAAAGTCGGGATTATTGTCGCGAGCTGGCCACCCGACATTACGAGAATTTTCACGTCGCCAGCTTGCTGTTGCC
Source organism: Pirellulales bacterium (assembly GCA_035546535.1). Lineage (NCBI taxonomy): Bacteria > Pseudomonadati > Planctomycetota > Planctomycetia > Pirellulales > Pirellulales bacterium. The sequence goes on from DASZWQ010000179.1 coordinate 10,605, forward strand.
GCGCGCGCTGCGTCCGCACTTTCACGCGGTGTATGCCTATTGCCGGTGGTCGGACGACCTGGCCGACGAGATCGGTGACGCCAAACACAGCGAGGAATTACTCGACTGGTGGGAGGCCGAACTAAGGGATTGCTATGCCGGTAGCGCGCGGCATCCGGTGTTCGTAGCGCTTCGCCAGACGATCCAGGAATTCTCGATTCCGATCGCGCCGTTCGCCGATTTGCTTGTAGCTTTTCGCCAGGATCAAAGCGTTCATCGCTACGAAAGGCCCGACGACGTGCTGGCCTATTGTCGCTACTCGGCCAACCCGGTCGGCCGGCTGGTGCTCTTTCTGGCGCAGGCCCACGACGAAGGGCGCGGCGCCCTGGCCGACTCGATCTGCACCGGCCTGCAACTGGCCAATTTCTGCCAGGACGTGGCGGGCGACTGGCAGCGCGGCCGCGTCTATCTGCCGCAAGCCGAGTGCCGCCGCTTCGGCTACTCCGAAGACGATTTCGCACGGCACGCGGCCAACGATAATTTCCGGCGCCTCATGGCAAGCGAGGTCGAGCGGGCCGCGACGTATCTGCGTCAAGGGCTGCCGCTGGTGGACCTCATGCCGCGCGGCTTGCGTGGCGATGTATGGCTGTTCGCGCACGGCGGCCTGGCGATTCTCGAACGGATTCGCGCCGTCGACTACGACGTGTGGCACAAGCGGCCGAAAATCTCGCGCCTCGGCAAAGCGCGGCTGCTCGGTGGCGCCGTGTGGCGGAATCTGTTCGCCGGAAGCCCGAATGCGGGCTCGGCGCCGATCGAAAGCTGTGCGAGGCAAGCATGACCGCGGATCTCGCCAGCAGTTACGCGCATTGCCAAAGCATTGCTCGGCGCGCGGCCGGCAATTTTTACTATTCCTTCCTGGTATTGCCGCGCGCTAAACGCCGCGCGATGTGCGCTCTCTACACGTTTTTGCGCGCCACCGATGATTTGGGCGACAGCGACCGGCCGCTGGAGGAACGCCGCGACGCGCTGGCCGCCTGGCGACGCGAATTGACCGGCGCGCTCGCCGGGGCCAGCGACTCGCCGATTTGGCCGGCCCTGGTCCACACGATCGAAAGCCACGATATCCCGCACGAGTATTTGTATGATTGCATCACCGGCGTCGAGATGGACCTCGACGGCCGTGAATACGAAACGTTCACCGATCTCGAGAACTACTGCTACCACGTGGCTTCGGTCGTAGGCCTGGCCTGCATCCACATTTGGGGATTCAACGACCCGGCGGCGCTTGAACCGGCGCGGCGGCTGGGCGTGGCCTTTCAGTTGACGAACATCCTGCGCGACTTGAAGGAAGACGCCGAGCGTGGCCGGCTGTATTTGCCACGAGAAGATCTGCGCCGCTTCGGATATACGCCCGAGCAGTTGGCGGCCGGCGAGCAAGACTCGTCATTTCGCGAGTTGATGGATTTCCAGCTTGCTCGCGCGGAGGAGTATTATCGTGCCGGCGCGGCGCTCGAACCGCTGTTATCGCGTGACAGCCGCGCCGCGTTGCGGGCGATGACCAGTATCTATCGCGGCCTGCTGCGCGAAATCAAACGCCGCGACGGTGACGTCTTCACAACCCGTGTGCGACTCAGCCCCTGGCGCAAGGCCTGGATCGCGGCGACGTCGCTCGTCGGCCGGTCCAGTTCGCCTGAAGCGCGCGTGGCGGCAAAGGCGCGTCACGGATGAGCGCGGCCGAATCGATATCGGCCGGACGTACGGCGGCGCGGCCGCGCCGGATCGCCATCGTGGGCGGGGGGTTGGCGGGTCTGGCTGCCGCCGTGGGACTGGCCCGACAATCGATCGATGGGCGGCCGTTGGAAGTCGAGCTCTTCGAAGCGCGGCGGCGCCTTGGCGGGCGCGCCGCCTCGTTTGCCGATGCCGCGACCGGCGAATCGGTCGATTACTGCCAGCACATCAGCATGGGCTGCTGTACGAACCTGGCCGACCTCTGCCGGCGCACCGGCACCGAGGACCTGTTTCGGCCCGATCGCGTGCTGCAATTGTTCACGCGCGATGGACGCTCGTCGCGGTTGAGCGCCGCGCGCTGGTTGCCCGCCCCGCTGCACCTCGCCCCGGCCCTCTTGAAGCTGCACTTTCTCTCTTGGAAAGAACGCCTGGGCATCGGCCGCGCGATGCTGCAGCTCGCGCGCGCCAAGCCGGCCAGCCTGGCCGGGCAGACGGTCGCCGCGTGGCTAAGAGCGCATGGTCAGTCGCCTCGCGCCATCGAGCGATTCTGGGGCGCGGTCCTCGTCAGTGCGCTGGGCGAGGCGGTCGATCGCGCGTCAATGCTGCACGCGCAAAAGGTCTTTCTCGACGCTTATCTTGGCAACAAAAGCGCCTATGAACTGCTCGTGCCGCGCGTGTCGCTGAGCGAACTGTACGACGGACGGTTGACCCAGTGGTTGCACGGAGCGGGCGTCGAACTACGGCTGGGCACGGCCGTCGAGCGGATCGAACAACAATCCGATAGTAGCTCCCTGAGCCTCGGCACACCCCAAGGGCGGCGACCGTTTGACGCCGTGATCGTAGCCGTGCCGTGGCAGCGTGTGACGTCGATCCTCGCGCCGCCGCTGGCGGCCCTGCCCGAGCTGGCAGGGCTTGATCGGATCAACGCGGCGCCGATCGCCGGCGTTCATCTGTGGTTCGATCGGCCGATTACGACGCTCGAACACGCGGCCCTGGTCGACATGCTCAGCCAATGGCTCTTTCGTCGCACCGATATGGAAGCCGGTCATGCCGCCGGCGAGCATTACTATCAGGTGGTCATCAGCGCCTCGCATCATATCGACCGGCGCGAACGCGGCGAGGTCGTTGCCGAAATCTGCGCTGAGTTGCGCGATGTCTTTCCCGCGGCCCGCGATGCCAGGCTTTTGCGCTGGAAACTGGTGGCCGATCCATTCGCCGTGTTCTCGGTCCGGCCCGGCATCGAGGATTTGCGCCCATCGCAGGCGACCAGCAGCGCGGGGCTTTATCTAGCAGGCGATTGGACGAAAACCGGCTGGCCTTCGACGATGGAAGGCGCGGTCCGCAGCGGCTACCTGGCCGCCGAAGCGGTGCTACGACAGTTTGGGCGCGAAGTTCCGTTGCTGGTACCCGATCTGCCACAAACGTGGCTCGCGCGACTTATCACCGGTCGTCGCGAAACCTCCTAGCTTCCCAGTCGCGATGATTCGGCGGCAATGCGGCGGTCGGGATGGCCCCCACGCGGTCAGCGAATTCGTGTCTTCCCGGACCTTCGTACTCGGGCCGGGGGGCGTCCGTGGCGCGCTTTGATCGCCAGCTGGTCCGTGGCCGCTCCAGGTGGACGCGCAACTCGCGTCTCGCAAGGCCATGCGGGTTGTTTTGCGAACGCCCGTCTTCTTGGCATGGAAGGTGCAACACAATGAAAGCGACGGGACGGAACAGCTCGACGAAGGAGAGGATCATGGGAACGAAGTCGAAGGAAACTCAGAAGCAACAAACTGGCCAAGGCACAAAGGGCCAGAAGGAAAAGAAGGGCCAGGAATTCATTCGGAGCAATCCCAACGAAGCCATGGGCCAGCATAAGTACAACCAGGGTCGCGACCCCGATCTGGGCAAGGTCGAAACGGGCCAGCACTGCGGCAGCGAGGGACAAGAGAAGCAGCCGCAGCAGCAGCAAAGGGGCCAGTCGCAACCCGCGCGTCAAAACAAGTAGCCGGCCAAGCGGCGACTTGTATCGCGGTAGAGGCCGAGCGAGCAGCCGACCTCTGCCGCACCTTTTGATATTCATTACGAATGCAGGGCGGTGTTCTTAGGAACGACGCCCGCAGAAGCCGTCAGGTAA